>JAZGHI010000022.1:0-7864 GCA_036480955.1 Candidatus Adiutricales bacterium | reverse complement strand
CATTCGCGCATGGGACGTAACTAATCCCGCCTCAAGCGTTCATTCGCATGCAAACTAGTTCTAAATCGGTCTTCGTTATATATAGCTTGCCAAAAGCTAGAATCGGTGCCGATTGAAGATAACTAACCGAAATGGCTAATTTTATGCCTCATGCGAAAGTAGTCATATATAGCAGAAATCCAACATAGTACCTCATCCCAAATCAGGCGGCTTACAAACTAATCCCAAAAAAAGCAGGTGTGAAGAATAGCTGAGATTTTGTTAACTCTTTTTTACCGTGTCTGTAGGAACACACCATACCAGATATAGCAGTAGGTCGAATTTCATATTCGATTTACCCGAGTCTGAATTTTTGCTCTCGTTTGATTATTTTTGCATACTTTTAAACTCCCGGCGGATCCTTTTATTAGCGAGACTACGGAGTAAAGCCATACATGTTGCCCTATCCAGTTGGCACTGAAAATCCATCAGCGATTGCCAGCCATCCTTCCGTGGTTGAGATTCTCAGATTTTTTATCGCTGTATTCTCAGGGGAATCATACCAGCGCTGAGCTGCGTCAGCACTCTCAAATTCGATTATTACTATCACTTGTCTCGGACTACCCTCTATATTTCGCGGATTCGTCTCCGCAGCGAGTATCTTTCCCCCGTATTGAGCCAAAGTTGGTCCTACTGCCGGTGGGTACTTCTGGAAGCCCTCGGAGTCCTTCAGATCATAGTTAGCAACAACATAACCAGGCATGCTCAGTTCCTTTCTTTTAGTTAATAATTTAATATTTTAAGACATTATCATCTATATCCCGATGATCTGGTAAATGTCCCAACGCCCTCCCAGGACTTGATCGAAGAAGGCATTGTTTCTCCCGTTTATAACGAGAAAGCACTACTAACTTTATACCACATTGTGGTAATAGTTGCCAAAATAACAGTAGTTTTTTGGATTTGGGTTTAGTGCGGTAGCCTGAATTATCTTTTAACGGCTGTTGAAAATGATATGACAGGTGAAGCAGAGCAAAGGAAGAGCCTGCTTTATTCTATGAATGAAGGTGCCTTGCCAACACCTTGAATCCAGGCCTGTTCTAGCTTACTAACCGAAATCGTTAATAAGGGCCTTTTTTAGAAAGCCCGCCACAATATCTGGGATGCCCTTGTGGTAGTCTAAGACGATAGACTAGGTGCATCCGAAGTAACTATAGCTCCATCCCCACCTGCTTATAGATGTCTTTGATATAGGAAACTTTTTGGGACTTCAAATAGTTTGGCCAGTTAATATATTGTTTACCTCTTGGTCCCGCTGAGCAGCGGTTAAAAACAACTCCCTTTTCGGCAATACTGTCCAGATTTGGTGTTTAATTACTGGATGGCCGATACACCCCATGAGGTCGCCACGAAACTGGTCTGGGTAGACAAAAATAATGTTGGGTCTATCAGGCCTAATAGTTCACTCCTCAAGTTAATACATTCAGTTCATATGCAGAGTCAAATAATCGCTCCCTGATCCTTTAGCTCAACAATATCGTCCCAGCCATACCCAAGCTCCAGCAAAATTTCCTCTGTGTGCTGGCCAAGCTCAGGGGAAGCGGTTTTTATGGCAGCCGGATTTTGGCTGAACTTAACCGGCGTGGTCACATACTTTACCTTACCCGCTTCAGGATGCTCTACATCGGAAAAAAATCCATTGGCCTGGGCCTGAGGATCGTTAATGACCTCTTCAGGCGATTCAATACGCCCGAAAATGCAGTCGTATTTCTTCAAGCGGTCTTCCCATTCAGCGCGGTCCTTTATGGCGAAAACTTCATCCAGAATTCCAATTAGTGCCGCACAATTTTCTCCCCGATCCTCCAGGCTCTTAAACCGGGGATCATTTTCCAACTCAGGCCTTTCCAGGGCTCGGCAGAAACCGGGCCAGGACAAGTCCGACTGAAGCATGGCCAATTGAAGCCAGCGGCCATCACGGGTCTGGTAATTATTCCATAAGGGATTTATGACGCTTTTTCGATCATTTTGATTTAATGGAACTCCGCCCAGGGCTACCTGAAGGTCGGCCGCCAGCGTCCAGACACCGGAATGGTAAAGGGAAAGTTCCAATTCCTGGCCGTTTCCTGTTTTTTCGCGATTATAGAGGGCGGCGCAGATGCCAGCCACCATTTGAGTTCCGACTGTCCTGTCCATCATGCCTCCACGCTGGTTAGGCGGCGAACTCCCCGGCTCGGTCATCAGATACTGAATCCCGGTGCGAGCCCAGGCCGCGGCAAAATCAAATCCCCGTTCATCTTTGTCCGGCCCCACGGTTCCATAGCCGGTAATAAAAGCGTAAATCAGACCTGGATTGATCCGGCTTAGAACCGGATAGTCCATCTTCAGCTTTTTTATGGCGGTTTGTTCATAATTGGTCATGAAGACATCGGCATTCTTAACCAGCTTATACAGGATATCCCGCCCCGCTTCGGTTTTCAGGTTAAGGGCCATGCTTTTCTTGTTCCTGTTATGTATTTCAAACCGCCAGTTCACGGTGGCGCCGGTGAATTTCAGGAGCAGGTTTATAAAACTGCGCTGAGCATCCCCGTCAATGGGCTCGATTTTGAGCACGTCCGCTCCCCAGTCAGCCAGCATGGCTCCGGCAGAGGGCACGGCCACAAAATGTCCCATGTCAATTACCTTCAAACCTTCAAGTATTCCCGTCATGTTCTACCTCGCTAAAATTTCCAAACCAAAGGTGCTTTGTTAAAGGGATGCCATCATGGGAGGACGGTTTCTCATTGACTGGAATCTGCTGGCCGCCGCGATAAAATAAGCCGGTGCTTAAGTCTCTTTTTTTAAAAGATACGATGTTCCTTTTTGAAAAGGGAGGATACCCTTCGATTGGGTCTTGCACCGGGACCTAGCTAAGAGGATACATGAATTGATAATAGTTCGCCTGTTTCTTTTCCCCCATTTTCCCTCACAGTGGCGGAGGGGCATCGATTCCTACTTTACCTGGCATGGCAGTTTTGTATCAAATTCAACCACATAGGTTAATCTTTCACGCTCCCTGTTCCGTCCCGTTATCCAGTAGAACCGAGCCATTAATGAAATCTATTTGCCCTGGAATTTGGGCGGTCGTTTCTCCAGGAAGGAGGCCACTCCCTCCTTGAAATCTTCCGTGGAAAAACAGAGCTGGTTCATGGACAACTCAAAGTCCAGATGGGCGGGCAGATCGGAAGATGCGTAACCAAGATAGACGGCTCTTTTGGCCAGACCCATGGCGATGGCAGGCCCGCTGGCGATACGTGCGGCCAGCTTCATGCTCTCGTTCATCAACTCATCATGGGGGACCATCCTGCTCACCAAACCCATCTCGACCGCTTTTTCGGCGTCGATCATATCGCCCGTGAAGATCAGTTCCAGTGCCCTTTCGGTACCCAGGAGCTTGGGCAGGAAGAATGTGCTGCCCACGTCGGGCACCAGCCCTCTCCTGACGAACACCTGTGTGAATTCGGCCCGGTCGGAAGCGATTCGGATATCACAGGCCAGCGCTATCCCGAAGCCACCCCCGGCGGTGGTTCCATTGATGGCCCCGATAATCGGTTTCTCAAGCGTTCTCATCTGAAGCGCTACAGATACGATTGAGGGACCGCTGTTCACCAGTCCCTCCTTTGGCATGCTATTCTCCGCGATTTTGGCCAGGGAACTCATATCCGCTCCGGAAGAGAATCCACGGCCGTTTCCGGTGAGTATGACCACCTTAACATCCCTGTCGTTTCGAGCGTCGGTCAGAGCTTCGGTTACCTCCAGACCCATCTGTTGATTCCATGCGTTCAGGGTTTGAGGCCGGTTGAGCCTTATGATTTCGATATTTTCGGTTTTTTCAACGATAATAGTCTCGTAACTCATTGCTTCTACCTCTTTTTGTAAATTGCTTAAGCTGGATCTGCTCTAAAAAAAGATCGGATGAAAAAAATTGAGGCGCTTTGTTTTTTTTAAAAGTGCTTCAGAAGCTCTGTCTTGCCAATTTTCCTTCGGCCATAGACAATAAGAACCGCTCGTCCATCTCGCGCGGTAGCCAGAAACCAGTGTCTGATGAAAGTTCGGCACCTTGGAAGTCCACTCTTATCGATCGATTGAAATTCGGCCTCAATTTCCTTTTTCCCTCTTCACCACTGACGGACACTGGCCAACCTCCACTTATGTTATTTTTTGACCATTATATCAGATAGTTAGGTGAAATGATAGAGGTTTTAAAACTGTTTTGCCGCATAATCCAGGTTAAATTCCTTCAGCCTCGCTTTTGCGCACGGATTGCAAATTCAATGATCATTACCCTAAGTCAGCATCGGTGGTTATTACGCCTTCAATCAGAAAATCCGCAATTTCATCATCCGTGTACTTAAGAATTTCCTTGAAGACGTATTCATTATCTTCACCCAAGGTCGGGCCCGCCTTGTGGATATTGTTAGGGGTTTTTGAGAGGATATATGCTGGGGCATTGTAGGCATGCGTTCCCATAACCTGGTGCTCCAAAAAACGGAAATGACGCCGATGCTTTAATTGCGGATCATCAAACAGGTCTTCATGGCAGTTTTCAACAACCCCGGCTGGAACGCCGCGCTCCTGCAGCATGGACATAACCCGCGCGGGAGTGTGCTGTTTTGTCCACTCACCCACAAGTTCGTTAAGTTCCGGTTCGTTGGACCGCCTGCCCTCCAAGGTTTGAAACTTATCAGCCCCGGTCCAATCAGGATGTCCGATAACCTGGCAAAAAGCCTCCCATTCGCTATCGGTAGATACCGAGATCGCAACCCACTTGTCTTCTCCAAGGCAAGGGAAAACGCCGTGAGGCGCGCTTGTTGGGGAACTGTTGCCCATCGGCTGAGCCACTCGCCCGTTAACCGTATAATCAAGAATAAGCGGAGATATGAAGGTGGAAGCGGCCTCAACTTGCGCCATATCTATAAAAACCCCTTGGCCGGTTTTATTCCGGTAAAGCAGAGCGCCGATTACCGTTGGGATCAGAAACCATGGCGCGATGAAATCCGTGTAAGCTCCAAATGCTCCGGCCGGCTCTCGATCGGGCCATCCAACAAGGTTGCTGGCCCCAGCCATGGCCGCTCCCATTTGACCGTAGCCCGGCAGATTTGAATAAGGGCCGTAATGTCCGTACTGGCAGGTACTGAACATAATTATTTCAGGCTTGATCTGTTTCAGGTTCTCATAATCAAGTCCAAGTCTTTCCATGCTCCCCGGGGTCATACTGTCGCAAACGATATCCGCCCACTTTACCAGCTTCCTTCCCACCTCTTGGCCCTTCTCGGTTTTAAGATCAACACTTATACCGTATTTGCCCGTATTAAAGCAGGTCCCAAACGCGCTGCGGTCAATGCCCGGTTCCATATCCTTAAAAGGGCCGATCAATCGAAGCTGGTCAGGTCTGTTATGAGATTCCACCCGGACCACTGTAGCTCCATGCGCGGCAAATTCCCGGCCTACTTGAGGACCGACCCCAACCCAGGAAAAATCCGCGATCTTAATATCTTTAAAAACTTGTTCGGCCATTTTCAGTCTCCACCTTATATGATTCCCTGTTCCTTTAAAATACCGAGTTGCTCCTCGGAAATCCCCAATTCCGTTCCAAATATATCCCGGTTATGCTCTCCGATCAGCGGTGCGCGTCGGCTTATCCTCCAGGGAGCTTGATCAATTTTCGCCCATGCTCCGGGATAAGTAATGGCATCTTCCAATTCGGGATGGTCGACTTGAGTGAAAAATTCCCTGACCGCCAGATGGGGGCATTCGGCAATATCCTTTGTTGTCCGGTAGGCGCCTAGTAGGATCCCTCGCGAGGCAGCCCTGTCCAGGATTTCCCGTTTTGTCTTGGTCAGGAAAAATTTTTTGAAGAGCTCGGCCTGGTGTTCAATTATTTCTGTGGGGATTGTGGCTGTATCGAACCCGGACCAATCATAGCCCGTCAGGTCCCCGGCCAGGCCGTCCTCTTCCATCCATTTTACAAGCTCGGTTGTGGAACGGACCATTCCTTGCTGAGAACCACCGGCTAATAGGTGTGTCCAGGCAATGAAACCGTCTTTCACTTTCCACCTACCGCGGCCCGGTAATGGTTCGTGCGGCGGTTGCCTTTGGCCTAAAGTGATACCATCGGGACTTGGCCGGGGCGGACTTAATTTGAGCAGATCACCAATCTCAACCGCGTTCATGAGTGTTAATACTACCGCCTGCTGCATGGAAACATCAACATGCTGGCCTTCACCGCTGGCTTCTCTGTGGTACAGCGCAACCATTGCGCCCACCGCACCCTGAGCACCGCCGTGGTAGCTGGACTGCGGATGGCTGTGCTGAACGGGAGGCCGGTCGTTATCGCCGCATAAACCAAGCATCCCGCCCATGGCCCAAATTGTCAGGTCGGCGGCCTTATAATTGGTATAGGGGCCTGTCTGGCCGAACGGAGTAATGGAAGTCATTATGATATCCGGCTTGACCCGGCACAGATGCGCATAACTTAAACTTTGGCTTTTCATGTAAGGCGGTGGAAAACTTTCAAGCACTATGTCAGCGGTTTCAACCAGTTTTTTAAACAGCGCCTTGCCGTCAGCCTGTTCAATATCCAGCGTTATTCCCCGCTTGCTGGTGTTTAAAGCGAACCAGAAAAGACTTTTTTCCCGATGAGGAATATCTTTGTAGAACGGCCCCATGTTCCGGGTAGGGCTGCCTCCCGGAGGTTCGATTTTTATAACGTCGGCGCCCATGTCACCTAGAATTTTACCACCCAATAGACAGCCGTGTTCCGTCAAATCCAGGACCCGGTATCCATCCAGCAGGCCCTGGTTGTCCTGTTGCAATTTCATTCTGACCATCCCTCTTATCCAGCGGGCCTTGTGAGACCAGGCCTACCGAGCGCGTTGATTGTTATAGGCGGGAAAATCGCAGCCTTTCAAGGCTTCCGGCATTACTCTTGGCCTAAAATGTGGGCATTGAGCTGAATCGAGAGGCTTGTAACTTCTTGCCAAAAGGCGATTTTTGGCCAATCTCATCGCAAAACAGATAATTTTCCCATTCCAGGACATAGTAATCCATCGAATCTCTCGCTGTCAAACAGATAGCCACCCATCAGCCATGGCCAAACACCGCCTGGTAGTGGCGGCGTAGCGTAAAGGTCCTAGCCTTATGATCCCACCACCGCCGACCAGATGGGCTTGGAATGTCAAACTGATTGGTTCGAATGATTGGTTTCCGTCAGGCGGAATTTGACGGAGTGTGGGTACTAGATATGGTAGTTGGTCACATTGATCAGGAAACTACTAATACGTGCATCCAGAGGTAGTATTTTCCGTTCAGGCCCTGATTATAACTACCGGAAGTAGCTCTCTTCCCATAATAGCCGGCATTACCAGACTCCTGCGGAGTATCGAGACGCCTTCTTTTCTCAGATCGGTGCAGAAATGATAAATCTATATCTCTCTGCCAACAGCCGTTCCCTCTTTAAATGCGTGGACGTAACGGGCCGGGTGCTGGTATGGACTGACTTGAATCAGCTGGTAATCCGCACCGTGCAGTGAGTCCACAAGGCTGTCTTCAGGCTGCCAGTCAAGTGCAAATACCAGATGATCGAAAGGAATCTGCTGCTCTGCGCCTTCCCGGTCGACGATAGCCAGGATCTTACCGGTAATCCGTGAGATTCGAGCACGACGGTAGAAAACGACACCGAGCCCTGCCAGTTGCCGCCGAAGTACGTTCCCCGTCAAAGGCTCAACGCCCGTCCCAAGTCTGCCGCCTTCCTCAATAATGCTCACGTGGCAATTGTTTCGAACCAGTACCTTGGCTACCTCAAAGCCGATGCTGCCCCCGCCAAGAACTGCCACTTTGCCCGTTACGT
>JAZGHI010000021.1:0-4278 GCA_036480955.1 Candidatus Adiutricales bacterium | reverse complement strand
AGCAGTTCGCGTTATCCCTCACGATTACAGCAGCCTTGCTGACTTTCACCGGTTCCCCCTTAGAGCACCAGGTACCGGTCACAGGCCTCGATAAGGGCCACGTGCCGTGATTGGGTGGCCAGATCGTCTAGTTCCATGCCGGCCGGGACCGGAGCGTCTCTCAAACCCAGTTCATCCCGGCGGGCGCTGCACAGGGAGATTTGGTCTGGCTCGAGATCAACCAGTTCCTGGTAATTCTGGTCCAGGGTCATTAAAATTCCGTCGTGGGTAAAAAATATCAAAACCTGTTTACCGGCCTTTTTGGCCGCCCTGGTTACCCCGATCAGCCTGTCAAGATTATTGTTGGTGGGTACGAGTATACCCAGTTTTTCCTTTTCGGCCATGGCCTAATCATCCGATTTTTCGATTACAAATATCCACTTCCCGGTTTCCACTTCGGCCACGGTGAAAGGACAATTTATTTTTTTGAGGAAATTAGGAATGGAATCCATGACCGCGGGCCGGTAATCAACGATCGCTTCCAGCACCTGTCCTTTTTTCAAAGGTTTCAGAGCCTTTTTAACTCCGATTACCGTATAGGGGCAGGTCTGGCCGGTCAGGTCAGAGGTCTGGTCCGGTTTTTTCATGTCTGTTTCCGGAGTACGATTTTCCATTCATTCTCCTTGATCTGGGAGACCTCCACCACCTCCTGGCCTTCCATCTCCATACTCCGGGGAACATTCTTGACCGCGGGCGCATGGTCCACGAAGACTTCCAGAAGTTCCCCAAGTTCCATTTCCTCGATGATCAATTTTGATTTAACAAAGGTATAGGGGCATACTTCCCCCTTCAAGTCCAGGCGCTTTATTTTGGATTCACTCATATTTTATGGTCTCTTAAAAAAGTTATATACATAATACACGGTCGTTATTGAAAATAAGACTTAATAAATCCTGGAAGCCGATAGTTTTGATCCCCATACCCTCTGCCACCGAACACTCGCTGTCTTCCATGGCCAGCACCCGGCCGGGTAAACCGGCTGGTACTGAACCGGCTCTCGCCTCCTGAATAAGCACCAGGGTAATATCGTTTTCCTGTCCCTGCTCAACTATCATCTCCTTAATCAGGCTGTCCGGTCTTTTTCTCAACAAATAGAGTATCTTCATTTCAATAACCTTCGTCTAACCATGGTTAAAATCGATCTCGCGGAACTGTTCGTCATCAGCCGAGTATTCCCAGGCCCTGGCTTCTTCAAATTTCCCTTTTTCGACCGAGAGAATCAAGTAGAGGTAGCCCTCCCAGGCCGTCTTTCGGTCCGTCTCTGAGGGAAGTGGAGGGGAATCCGGGTGAGTGTGGTAAAAGCCGCAAATATCGAGCCCCTCGTTTTCGGCCTGTTTCTGGACCTTCAGCAGTTCCTCCGGCGAGACCAGGTACCTGTTGGCCGCGTCTTCGTTTGTTACATTTTCCACCGGGTAGACCTCGGTGATTCGCCCCGGCAGACCTTCGGGAAACAATAAAACGCCGCATATTTCATCAGGATACCCGTCTGTCCCGTGGGCGACCATTAGGTCCCAGGATTTTTCGTCAATCGTCCAGGAATTTTTTTCGGTTGAGCGCAAGCCGGATACCTCCGTCAGGAAAAATAACCACAATAACTCCGCGTTGCTTCATATCATGGGCGACTTTCAGAGCGGCGGCCATGGCCGCTCCCGATGAGCTTCCGGCAAAGAGTCCTTTGGTGGCGGCCAGGTCATTAGCCGCGGCATAGGCTTCTTCGGTACTTATATGGATGGTCCGGTCAATGACACTCGGATCGTAGATCCCCGGTACAATGGATTCTTTCATGACCTTGAGGCCCTCGATTCCGTGGAGCCCATTGTCCGGTTCGACAGCGATTATTTCGACAGACGGTTTTTTATCCTTTAAACCCCTGCCCGTGCCCATCAGGGTGCCGCTGGTGCCCACTCCAGCCACAAGATGGGTGACCTGGCCTTGGGTCTGGGCCCAGATTTCCTGGGCCGTGGTAAAATAGTGGGCCTTCCAGTTGGAGGGATTTGAGTATTGATTCGGCATATAATATTGATCCGGGTCCTTCTCAGCAATTTCGTGGGCCAGTCTTATGGCCCCGTCGGAGCCCTCCAGAGCGTCGGAAAAAACCACCTCCGTGCCAAAGGATTTAATGGTGGTTAGATGGGCCTGGGAAATGTTTGACGGGACTACCACTTTTACCTTATAGCCCATGGCCGCCCCTATCATCGAGTAGGAAACGGCCATGTTGCCCGAACTGGAATCAAGTATTGTTTTTTCCCGGGTCAGTTCTCCGGAAGTCTCGGCGTCTTGAATCATCCTGAGGGCCGGCCGGTCTTTGACCGATCCGCCGGGATTGAACCATTCGGCCTTGGCCAGGATCTGCACACCATATAACTTCCAGTCCAAGTTCCGGACCCTGATCAGGGGGGTATTGCCGACCCGTTCCAGTATCGTATTAACGAACGTCTCCCCGCCAAAATCCGGCTGATAATCAACAGGGTAGCTGGGTGTTAATTCCATTTTATTCTCCTAAACTTGTTACACCACGACCACGCCGTCACACCGGGCGATGAAATTGAAAATTCGGTCCCGGCTCCATATATCTGGATTCAATTTCCAATAAAATTCTTCATCTATCTTTTCAAGCCGGCTTTCGGCCACGAGGGTTTGCCCCAGTTCATTTAAAGTCTCCAGATGTTTTTTAAAAATTAACTCAGCACTCTTCTTCTTTGAACCATCTTTTTCCAGGGCTTTGAGGCCGTCTTCCAGTAAAAAGACGTAGACCTCGATGTCTCTAATGGTCAGACCGACACCCATGCGCATGGCCTCCACCGCTTCGAGGCTGGTGTAGGGTGATTTCCGGATGATCAGTCCTATTTTCTTCTCGGCCATGTTTATAAGAACCTGAGGTTTAAGTGAAAGCTAAAAAGCGGTCACAGGATTCAACTATTAAAGCCAGATCGAACTGGCTGCCCTCATCACATCCAGCCAGATCGGGAGATTCAGGATCGAGTTCCCTTTCCAGGGTGTTCAATGAACAATAACTGACCTTGGCCCCGTGCCCGGCCAATTCCGCCAGGTCTCGCTCTTTCAGCCGGTAAACCGAGTCGGCCATCAGAAATATCTCGACCTCATCCCCTGATATTGATGCCGCCCGGCAGAGGCCCAGGACGGTTTCGAGATCAGGGCTCTCCGGTTTTGACATCAGCAGTATGCCCAGCTTTCCGGCCACGACCGTCAAATCTCGCAAATATCTTCGTAATCGATCAGTTCAATGGGACCGCTGTCCGGCCCGCAGACCGGGCAATCTTTTTTTCTGTCCAGCTTGACCTCGAACGTCTCCATGGACAGGGCGTCGAACAGCATCAAACGTCCCAGGAGAGGTTTACCAATCCCGAGGATCATCTTGATGGCCTCAGTGGCTTGAAGAAGGCCAACGACCCCCGGCAGAACACCCAGAACCCCGGCCTCCTGACAACTGGGGACCGAGCCGGGGGGGGGCATTTCCGGAATCAGGCAGCGGTAACACGGTCCGCCCTGATGAGGTGAAAAGACGCTGATCTGTCCCTCGAACTGAAAGACCGCTCCGTATACGTTGGTCTTTCCGGCCAGGACACAGGCATCGTTTATAAGAAAACGGGTCGGAAAGTTATCGGTTCCATCCAGAATCAGGTCGTATTCCGATATAATATCCAGGATGTTCTCTGAACTTGCTCTTTCTTTATATAAGTTTACGGAAACGTCCGGGTTTAGGGCCTTTATGGTTTCCTCGGCGGAATCGACTTTAAGCCGGTCAACGTCCTTGGTGGAGTGAATTACCTGACGCTGAAGATTGCTTAGTTCCACCACGTCGAAATCCAGCAATCCCAGGGTGCCGATCCCGGCCGCGGCCAGGTACAGCGCCGCCGGGGAACCTAACCCGCCCATGCCCACGATCAGGACGCGGGCGGCCAAAAGTTTCTTTTGACCCTTGCCCCCCACGTCGGGCAGGATGATGTGACGGCTGTACCGCCGGATCTGTTCCTCTGTAAACGGAAACATGTTTTTTTCCCCCACTAACCTCCGGAGATGGCCGGGATGATGGAGACTTTGTCACCGGTACTCACTGAAGTCTGCTCTCCGCCCAGCAGCCGGATGTCTTCGTCATTAAGGTAGATGTTTATGAACCGCTTGATGTCCTTGCCATCATACAGCTTCTGACGAATTCCGGGGTATTTTATATCCAGATCTCTCAGAATTTCCACCACGGTTGATCCTTCGACTTCGACG
>JAZGHI010000020.1:0-2542 GCA_036480955.1 Candidatus Adiutricales bacterium | reverse complement strand
GATTCCTCGATCTGGCCCTTGCGGTCTATGATGGTAACCTGGTTGGTGTCAGCGGCAAAGGCCACTCCCGGCGCGCCGATCTGGTTGGCTACGATCAGGTCCATGTTCTTGGACTTGAGCTTCTCTTTGGCGTAATCGACCAGGTTCTCCGCTTCGGCCGCGAATCCAACTAGAATCTTCTTGCCTTTCTTCTTTCCGATTTCGACGAAAAAATCCTCATTAAGGGTTAGCCGGATAGGAGGCGGGTTTTCACTCTTTTTGAATTTTCCCTGAACCTGCTCAGCCGGCCTGAAATCCATGGGGGCCGCGGCCATGACCAGGACATCCATCCAGTCCAGGTAGCTGAACACGGCCTTTTTCATGTCCCCGGTACTCTCGATTTTCACGGTTTCAACACCATACGGGTCGTCTAAGGCCGTCGGGCCGGTTACCAGCACCACTTCAGCCCCCCTGGTCCGGGCATCCCTGGCTAAG
The DNA here is from genome assembly GCA_036480955.1 of Candidatus Adiutricales bacterium. Classification (GTDB taxonomy): domain Bacteria; phylum Desulfobacterota; class Desulfarculia; order Adiutricales; family JAFDHD01; genus JAZGHI01. Next base: position 2,068 of record JAZGHI010000020.1, on the reverse strand, counting down.
GCTGTACCCATCTTTCCGCTCGAGAGGTTGGAGAGGAACCTGATCTCGTCCCACTTTTCTCGAGTAGGGCCGGACGATACAACCACCTTCAGTCCGGCCAGGTCTTGTTTTGTCAGCGCGGCCCGTGTCTCTTCAATGATGGCCGGCAGCTCAGCCAAACGGCCCTGGCCCTCGGTCCCACAGGCCAGAAGTCCATGTCCCGGCTCGACTACCTGGTAATTATGCTTTCGGATCTTGGCCAGATTTTCCTGGACTATCGTGTTAGCGTACATATTGACGTTCATGGCCGGACATATTACCACCGGCGCGCAGCCGGCCATGATAAAAGTCGATAAAAAATCATCGGCTATACCGCTGGCTATTTTGCCGATAATATTAGCCGTAGCCGGCGCGATGACCACCACGTCAGCCCAATCGGCCAAAGAAATGTGCCCAATTTCCAAAGGGGTATTTGAATCCCACATATCGCTCACCACGGGTGATGCGGTTAGCGTCTGGAAAGTCAGCGGGGTGATGAACCGGCAGGCCGACTTGGTCATTACCACTCTGACCGTGGCCCCTTCGGTCATAAACATCCTGGCCAGCTCGGCCGATTTATAGGCGGCTATTCCACCGGTTACGCCCAAAACCACTGATTTATCTTTAAATATGCTCATAAATATATCCTTAGGTGCCGCTTCATTCTAGTTCGTGGGAGCGACCCAGATCTCAACCCTTGTGTTTAAAAAATCTTCCTCAATGATGATGATACAACTCTTACCTTTTTTTTCAAATAAAAGGACCATTTTCGGGTAGCGAAAAGAACTTTTCAGCCGCCAGCCGTCTTTTAACATAGAATCAGTAAAAAAGGCCGCCAGCGAATTGACCTCCACGTTTCCTGAAAAATAAAGAGTTCCAGCCTTAAAACCCGCCGCGTCGTGTACAAAAGACCGGCCTCGATCAAGTTTCAGCTTCTGGGGAACTTTGATGTCTTCAAAGTTGAAGTAACTGCGGGTCCGAGCGATATCAGCCGGCTCGATCTCACGTTGAAAAAGGGAGCAACCGGGTAAGTTGATCATTACTAATCCTAGAATTACTAATGAAAAAATCTTTTTACTCATAATAATAAAGATCAGGGTTTCCCTTTTTGTTTATCCAAAAACCTGGTTAAGCCGGAATCCTGCTCCTGCTCGGCCCGCACCGGCGAAAGCCAGATCTCCACCTTGACCCAGGACCGATTCGGCCGAAGTTCTACAATTATCAGACAGTTTTTGGTCGCTTTATTGTAAAGGAGGATGTTTTTATGAAATTTGAAATTACTGACTAAAACCCAGTTGTCCCGGGGCATGTTTTCCTCGAAATCAGCTAGAATCTCGACCGCGGTCCGGGTTGCGTTAAACGACAATACCCCGGTCTTTATTGATTCGGCCTGGTAGACGTAGGACCGCTTACGGTCAAGCTTGAGTCCCCTGGGAACCTGGACGTCCTCAAAATCCAAATATGTCCCTAAAACCGGTGTTCCCGCTACAAAATCTTGTTCCTCCGCGGTTTGACCGAAATTTTGACAACCGTAGAGAAGTAAAAGGAATCCGCTGATCAGAAACACCCTCTTAAAATAATGGAATTTTTTCATGAGGAATTCTCTTAAAAAGGCTCAAAGCAAAAAATGAATTTTTGTAAAATGACCTGCGATCCAGCAATTTCCGATAGAACCGGTTCCCTTTTTAAGTCCAATACCTTTTTAGTAAAATAGAGTATCAGCCCAGGCTCAAGCAAGTCAAGCAAAAGTGGGAACCGGCGGGGCAAATCACTAAACACCGCCGCCTTCAGGATATGGAATAGACCCGATTCGTGAGCCGGACCAAAACATAATTCCCTCAATATACCTCCCCGGTGTAAATCAAGCCCCCTTGAAGCCTCCTTGAAGGTTGACAGGCAGTAAGCAACAAGGTATGTATCTGATTTGTTTTATTTTTATTTAACAGGAGTGATCCATGAGCCATTCCAAACCTCTAACTTTTCAAGAACTGATTCTAGCTCTGGAAAGATATTGGGCCGATCGGGGATGTCTGATCCAGCAGCCCTACGA
>JAZGHI010000019.1:0-9462 GCA_036480955.1 Candidatus Adiutricales bacterium | reverse complement strand
GCTATGCCTTCCACCAAATCAACGGCCTCGGCCGAAGCTTCGGCCGGGTAAATAACCTCGACCAGTTTCATGATTTTAGCCGGGCTGAACCAGTGCATACCGACAAAGTTTTCTTTGCGGTTGGTAGCCGCGGCTAGATCAGCGATTGTGAACATGGAGGTATTGCTGGCGAAGACAGCGTCCTTTTTCACTATTTCGTCCAGTTCCTTGAAAACGCGCAATTTGAGCGGTTTATCTTCCATCTGCCCGGTATCACCACCGCCAATGGCCTCGATAATCAGATCACAATCTTTCAAGTCTTCGACGCTCGTGGTGAAATTGAGCAGAGAGACAGCCTTATCCATCTCTTCTTGCGTGTGTTTGCCGCGTTCCACACCGGCTTTAATTCCAAACCGGCTGTTGATGATAGTGTCCTTGGCCTTCTCATTGATCTCGTCCGATAAGTCCCGGACAATGACCTTGTCCCCGTGCAGGATGGCCGCTTGGGCGATTCCACCGCCCATTACACCGGCTCCAAGAATCCCGACACATTTGACATCTTCCAGTTTCATTGGATCCTCCTTGTGATTTTAGTACCATTGATAGCCGAAAATTAAGCGGCTGTCCCCTTAGTTTGCCGTTTTCCATTCTATAAATACCGCTGCTGGGTAACAAGAGAACCAGATAGGGCAAGCTAAAAAATCGGGTTACTGTACCAATATCGGTCTAAAAAATCAAACCTAATAGTAAAGACCGCCGATAGACCTTGACGCCAGGGTTCTATTTTTCCTACAATTACATTCAACTTATTGAAATACCACATATCTTAAGAACATAAATTATTCATCTTCCTTTATTTCCATGAAAGTCCTATACTTATTTTGCTCCTTTGATAAGGAAAAATATACAAAGGAAGGCATCCCCTTGAGACACACAAACAGGTTATCCGGTTTCCGGAAACTCCCGCTCCTTTTTCCTTCTTGCTCGAACTGTAAAAAGAGAGAATTTAAAAATGAATGAAACCGAGAAATATACTCCCCTGCCCAACGGTGGTTCTCACAATTGTTTTGCCTGCAGTCCGAGAAACGCTTACGGGCTTCAGATGACATTTTTCACCGACCATGAATCGGTTTATTCCCGGGTGACTGTGCCGGAGCACCTGTGCGGTTACACCAACGTGGTGCACGGCGGGATTGTCTCGACTCTTCTGGATGAGATCATGGGCTGGGCCGGCATTTATATACTGAAAAAACTCTCCATGACCAAGACCATGACCATCGATATTATGAAAGCCGTTTACGTTGGCGAGCCTTTACGGCTGGAAGCCAGGGTGCTGGGACTTGAGGGCAAAAGAGAGGCTCTGGTTGAAGGGCTGCTGTTTAACGGCGCTGAGGAATTGTGCGCTAAATCTACCGGCAGATTCACCCTCCTGACCCTCAGACTAGCCGAACGCCTGAACGTCATGAGCAAAGAGGATCAAATCGAGTTTTTGGAGCCTCTATTAAAAGTCTGAGACCGATCCTTGACACGATATTAATTTTTAAGCATACTGTATACTCTAGTATCAGACCTCTACCAGTCGTAAATACTAGACCGGGATGAGCATTATACTGGAGGTTTTTCTTTACCACTTACCCCCTATTGCCAAGTATGTAAAAGGAGATTAATAACATGAATTCTGATGAAGCCTATGCCGCTCTCATGGAACAATTAGGATACCCCGGTTCTGAACGTTTCCGGGCCATACTCGAAAATTTGATGACCCCGGACCAGGCGCTGATGGTGGCGGCCCTGCCGGGCACGGCCCGGGAGGTAGCTGAAAAAACCGATTTTGAAGCGGAAGATATTCAAGAGGAACTCGAATCCCTGTTCGTCAAGGGAGTTGTTTTCCCGAAAGGAGATTATGCACACCGCGAATTCTTCAGGTTCGCACGGAGTATGGGTCAGCTTCACGATTGTACCCAGGCCACAAAAGCGCGGGATGTAGTCAAGGACCGGGAATTCTATCAATTCTGGCAGGATTTTGTCATGAACGAATGGTACCCCAATCAAGGCAAACTCTTTTCGGTCAGTCCCAGGCCGTACCAGAGAATTGTTCCGGCCTTCAAGGCCATCAAAGACCTGCCCGACCTTCTGCCGCAGGATAATTTCCGCGAAATCCTGAAAGCCCAGGAAACAATCGCCGTGGTGCCCTGTTCCTGCCGGCACAGGACTACCTCGGTCGATGAACACTGCGGGCACGCTTCGGAAGAGGAGCGCTGGAATTGTCTTCAATTCGGCCGCAGCGCTGATTACGTAGAAGCACGCGACTCCGGCAGACTACTCACCATAGAAGAAGCCTTGGACTTGTGTGACAAAATAGAGGAAGACGGCCTCCTCCACATGTGGGCCAACAACACTAATATGGTGGGTATAAATACCAGCTGCCAGTGCTGCCGTGATTGCTGTATGATTTATATCCCCGTTGACATGGCCGAGACGTCCATAGGCAAAGTCTGGGAGAAAAGCCGTTTCGAGGCTGCCGTGGATCAGGACAAATGCATCGGATGCCAGGACTGCGTGGACCGGTGCATGTTCGACGCCATCGAGATGGTCAAACCCGAAACTTCAAAAACGGGCAAAAAGACCAAAAAAATGAAGGCTTTGGTCGATCCTGAGAAATGCTGGGGCTGCGGGGTCTGTGTAGTAGGATGCGACGAAGCAAATGCCCTGAGCATGAAAGTTGTCAGACCGCCTGAGTTTATTCCGGCTCCAATACCGAGGGCAAGGGCTTAAAATCCCTCTGACCGGCGGTCAGGTTCGATGGCGCAGGCCGGCCCGGCGCAAAGACAACTGCGTCTAGTGAGAAACAGAAATCAGGAATCAGGCAGGGCTTTATACAAGGCCCTGTCTTTATTTTAGACCTTCGGAAGATGAGAAAGAACAAATTTAAATTTCTCGAACCAGGCCCTTTGATCGATAATGACCTCGAATTGGTTCTGGCCCGCAAGACCCCTCCGGATCACCGTCGAGGCTACGCGCCGGTTTATAGTTTCAACATGCTTTGTGACGGTTCGAGAGGCATAATCGGGAGCATTGATCTGAGGATTGGCATCACTGAAGATCTGGTAAAATACAGCGGACATTTCGGCTATCGGGTTACGGTAGATTATCGAGGGAACAGATACGCGGCCAGGAGCCTGAAGCTTTTACTCCCCCTGGCCAGGACGCATAATCTTAATCCGGTCTGGGTGACGTGCGATCCGGATAATCCGGCCTCGAGGCGAACCTGTGAAATCGCCGGGGGTAAGCTGATCGATACCGTAGACCTGCCTAAAAACAACAATCTGTACAAACGGGGGGAGCGGCAGAAATGCCGTTACCGTTTTGATCTGTGATTGGAGGTAAAATTTTACAGCCGCGGAGGCCTACCGGCCAATTATAGCCAGGTCAGGAGGGCTAGAAAGGTATCTTTTCCACCGGCCGCCTTTCCGGTACCAAGCCCTTTTCTACCTTACCTTCGTTCCACTCCTTTGAAACGTAAAGGTTGCAGTAGCAACTGCCGTATTCGATTACATCCGGCTCGCGGTAGACGCAAGGGCAGATGATGTCTCTGTCCTTTTCCCGGTCTTCCGCCGAAATACGGCAGGGACAGCACATGTAGCCGTATCTTTCTTTATTTATTATAAGGCCCTCGAGCAGCTCAAACGTCGTTTCACGGTCGGCGTTGAAAAAATAACCTTTTGCTTCCTGTATCTTCTTCAGCGCCTCGTACAGCTTTTCTGTCTCGTTCAAAGCCCCAAGGCCTCCTTGATCTTATCTTCGTCATGCCCGATCACCACCTTATCCTCTATGATAAGGATAGGAACCGAACATTTTGGGTTTATCTCTTTTATCTTTTTGATGAGACCCGCCCTCTCCTCACCTTTGAATCGATCAACTTCTATGTTCTGGTACTCTATCTCATTTTTATCCAGGAACTTTTTAACCTGCCGGCAATGCATACATGTGCTGAGGGTATAAATCAGTATCATCCCGCTCATTGGATCTCCATGGCTCTGGTTGTCTTTTTGGAAATAATTTTGAAGAAGGAATTAATTTGGGTCCTTAAGCCCTGGAAGCTGTAATTAAATTCACACTCCAAATTTTATATTATCATTTTATATTATCTAGGACCGGATTCCGGTGCTTTTTACAATCAGGCCGCCTTGCGTGTCTTCTTTTTCAGATGGCTTATCCTGCGGCGGAGCTGGTCAATGGTTTTTCTGTCGGCTCCCTCATCACGTAGTCTAATCTTTTCCTGCTTGAAAGCCTTTATCTTTTCCTTCAGTTCCCGTACATTTTGACCCTTAACGTCCTTCTCTTCCTCAATACCCTGAACTTCCTTGATGGCAGCTATGAGTTCCGCTTTATTCAGGCCGTGAACGCCTGTCAATTCAGGCATGGTCAATCCGAGTTCGCGAAGTTCCTTAGCTGTCATTTTTTCTAACGGTCTGTCTTTTTTATCTTTCTTTTCCTTGCCCGCCATTTTTACTCCAATCTTATGATCTTGTACCTGGTTGTATCTAGTTGTAACTAGTTGTATCTAACTTTTTTTCGACTTCGGGCTGGTTTAGTCTTCTGTTTCTTCTGTTTCCTCGATGGGTTTATCCGGTTCAGCTTCCTCCGCCGCTGAAGCCAAAATCTCTGTAAGCCTAACGAAAGGCTTAAAAAGATCTATGGGTATCGGAAAAATTGTGGTGGTATTGCCTTCCGATGCTACTTCACGCATGGTTTGAAGGAAGCGAAGCTGCAGGGCAATCGGATGGTCTCTGATGGTGGTGGCCGCCTCGGCCAGCTTGTCCGCCGCCTGGGCCTCACCCAAGGCGTTGATAACCTTGGCCCGCCGCTCTCTTTCCGCCTCGGCCTGCTTGGCCATGGCCCGCTGCATATCCGCGGGCAGGTCGATATGCTTGACCTCAACCGTGGACACCTTGATGCCCCAGGGGTCGGTGTGTTCGTCCAGATATTCCTGAAGTCTGGTATTTATCTTGTCGCGCTGGCTTAAAAGCTCATCCAGTTCGGCCTGACCGCAGACGCTCCTGAGGGTTGTCTGAGCCAACTGTGAGGTGGCGAATAGAAAATCCTCCACTTGAATAATGGCGTTGGTGGGATCCATGACCCGGAAGTAAAGTACGGCGTTGACTTTAACCGAGACGTTATCCTTTGTGATTATATCCTGGGGCGGGACGTCCATGGCAATCAGGCGGAGACTGACCCGAACCATTTTATCGATGACCGGTATCAGGATGATAAGGCCCGGTCCCTTGGCTTGTGGAAGGACCTTGCCCAGACGAAAAATAACGCCCCGTTCGTATTCCTTCAGGATACGGATCGCGGCGGAGAGGAACAGGACGACTAAAACGATCAGGGTGATCAAGAAATATAACATTTATGCCTCCTGGATATATGTCTTATGATTTACACTAAAAGGTGGCTGGTCTTAAGATTAAGGATATCAACCGTCAGCACTGTCTGTTTTCCTCACCTTGAGATTAAGGTCTTCCACCTCAACCACCTCGATTTTATCCCCGGGCTTTAGCCCTTCCTCGCCGTACGCCTTCCACCATTCACCATGTACAAAGACCTTGCCATGGTCCGCCTCCCACTCCCTTACCGGTCCTGTCTCACCCACCAGAGCCCTTCTCCCGGTAAGAGGCCTGCTAACCCGGGCCTTGATTACCAGGCTCGTGACCACGATGAAGAATCCCCCCACCACCAGGACCGTTGGCAGTACCACGGTCAAGGATACCCGAAGATAGTCAGCGGGGCTCTTAAAGAGCATAAGCGAGCCCAGAGTAAGGGAGAGCAGGCCGCCCAAACTCAACATACCGTAGGACGCGACTTTTATTTCCAGGATAAAAAATACTATACCCAAAATAATAAGCAGCACCCCGGCGAAATTCACCGGCAGGGTCTGGAAGGCGTAGAAAGCCAGGATAAGGAATAGACCGCCCAGGACACCTGGCAGTATGGCGCCTGGATTTGACAACTCGAAATAAAGCCCGGCCAGCCCGAGCATCATCAAGATATAGGCTATGTTCGGATTAGCCAGGGTTTTCAAGATGCGGTCGCGAAGACTTTCCTCGATTTCAACCACTTCAATATCAGCGGTCCGTAACGTGACGTCCAGGCCTTCCCGTTTTATCCGGCGGCCGTCCACTTTTTTAAGCAAGTCGGTCCGGCCAGAGGCCATCATGTCCACAACTTTGATTTCCACCGCCTCGGCCGCCGTCGCGGAAACGCTTTCGGTCACCGCTTTTTTGGCCCACTCTATGTTGCGGCCGCGTTCCGTGGCGATCCCCTGAATCAGGGCGACCATGTCGTTAACCACTTTTTTGGCCATCTCGCCCTGTATGTCTTTTCCCTCGGCCGTTACCGGGTGGGCCGCGCCGATATTCGTCCCAGGCGCCATGGCCGCCACGTCCGCGGCCATGGTGATCATGACCCCGGCTGACGCGGCCTGAGCTCCGGGAGGAGACACATAAATGATTATGGGCAAGGGGGCGTTAAGAATCGCCTTAACCATGGTCCTCATGGATTGCGCCAAACCTCCGGGGGTGTCGATTTCAATCAGCAGAGCCTGCGCCCCGGCCTCATGGGCTTTTTCGATGGACGTCTCCAGAAAACCGGCGGTCGCCGGGCTGATGATGCCTTCCAGCCGCATGACGTAAACTTTACCTCTGGAAGATCCTTTGGTCTCAGTCTCGGGGTCCTGGGCCTGAACGTTCAATGTAAATACGATGCCCGCGGCCAGGAGAACCAGAAGATAAAATATTGACCGGAAGCGATTTTTTAACGGTTTAAATCCCATAGTACCTTTATTTTACAAAATATTTTATAAACTTCAAGTCTTATTATTCAGGACTTTTCCCAGATTAATCCGAGATCAAGTATGGGATTCAGACTTCCACGGGCAGAAGAATTACCCCCCTTCATCCCGGCGGAAGAGGCTGTGACGTAATTCGGGCGTAATCAGCGTCAAAAATTTCAACGGTCTCTCTTAAGGAAAGGAATCCTACCGATTTATACATTTATATGGTATGTTTCGGGATCAATAAAGCGTGAGGTGGCCGGGTATGAAGAAGGAAATCTTTAGAGAATACGATATCCGGGGAATTGTGGGCCAGGATTTTGACCTGGCGGAAGCTGAGATAATCGGCCGGGGGTACGGCACGTACCTGAAACAGAAAGGCGGGACAAGAGCCGTCGTGGCCCGGGACTGCCGGTTGACTTCAGACTCGATTCGTGACGGATTGATAAAGGGCATGGTCAAATCCGGTCTGGAGGTGGTTGACGTGGGCGTGTGCCCGGCGCCGGTTTTTTATTTCGCTCTGCGCCATCTAAACATGCATGGCGGACTCATGATCACCGCCAGCCATAATCCGCCGGAATACAACGGCTTCAAAGTCTGCGTCGGTCCGGATACTATCTTCGGCGATGACATTCAGGATTTCAGGCGCGTGATCGAAAAAGAGCAGTTTGAGTCCGGGGACGGGACGGCCGAGGAATTTGACATGGTCACCCCGTACAGTGACTATCTGACCCAGAATATAAAATTGGCCAGGACGGTCAAACTGGCCATCGATTCCGGTAACGGAACAGGCGGTGTTGTGGCCGGTCCGATTTTACAGCGCCTTGATTCACCGGCCGTGGAACTGTTTACCGAGATGGACGGCAACTTTCCCAACCATATGCCCGACCCAACGGTTCTGAAGAATATGGTGACCTTAGCCGAAACCGTGGTCGAGCAGGGCCTGGAACTGGGAATCGGTTTTGACGGCGACGCCGACCGTATAGGGGTGGTCGATGAAAAAGGCCAGCTTATTTACGGCGACATGCTTATGATCATTTTCGCCAGGGAAATTCTGAAAACAGAGAAAAACGGTACTTTTATCGCCGAGGTCAAGTGCTCTAAAAACTTATATGATGACATAGAGGCCAAAGGCGGCCGGCCAATCATGTGGAAAACCGGTCATTCCTTGATAAAGAAAAAAATGAAAGATGAGAAGGCGCTCCTGGCCGGAGAAATGAGCGGGCACATGTTTTTCGCCCACCGGTATTTTGGGTTCGACGACGCTATTTACGCGGCCTGCCGTCTGCTGGAAATCGTATCGAAAAGCGACATGCCGGTCTCGGAGTACCTGGCCGATCTGCCGAAGATGTACAACACGCCCGAGATAAGGGTCGAATGTCCCGAGGATAAGAAATTCGAACTGGTTGAAAAAGTGAAGAAAGAGCTTGAACAGGACCATGATATAATCGACGTGGACGGAGTGCGTGTGTGTTTCCCGGATGGCTGGGGACTTTTAAGGGCCTCAAACACCGGACCACTTCTGGTTCTCAGGTTCGAAGCAGAAAGCGAGTCCCGGCTGACGGACATCAGAAACCTTGTTGAAGGCACGCTGGAGAAGCTAAAGGCCCAGACATGAAAACCTACCTCGGGATTGACATCGGCGGGACCAATATCCGGTACGGTCTGGTGACCGACGAAGGGAAAGTCTTGTCGGACAGCCATTTTTCCGTGTTCAGCGAACGCGGGCTTGAAGCGGTCTTAAACGACCTCACCTCACACTTGACAAGGTTTCTGGACTCATTACCCGAGGACCTCAAACCTGAAGGTGTGGGAGTTGGAGCGGCCGGGCGCATTCTTCCTGAAGAGGGCTTGATCGTTTCTTCTCCCAACCTGCCGGGCTGGAAAAACGTTCCGCTGGCCGACCATCTTCAAAAAGCCCTGGATCTTGAAGTCAGGCTGGAAAACGATGTAAACGTATACGCTTTGGGTGAATGGCTGGCCGGGGCCGGGCAGAGTCGGGAAAACCTTGTTGTCCTGACCCTGGGAACCGGCGTGGGAGGGGGCCTGATTTTAAACAACCGGCTCTGGGCAGGTTCCTTCGGAACGGCCGCCGAGATAGGCCACATGGTAGTGGAACCCGACGGCCCGCCCTGCAAATGCGGCAGCCGGGGCTGCCTTGAGACATACGCCTCGGCCACGGCTATGGTCAGTATGGCCGGAGAGATGATAAACGGCGGGAGGAAATGCGGTTACGAGGGCCGGCTTGAACACCTCACTTCGGTCCATCTTTTTGACCTGGCTATAGAAGGCGACAGCCTGGCCCTGGACATTTTTTCGAGAGCCGGCACGGCCATTGGAATCACTTTAACGAATGTTTTTAATCTTCTGGGTCTCCAGGGGGCCATCATTGGCGGGGGAGCCGGGCTTACCTTTGAATTCCTGAAACCTTCCATAGAAAAAGAACTTACCTCCCGGGTTTTCGCCGTAGACTATGACCAGATATTTCTGGCCCGGTCCACTCTGGGTGATATGGCCCCCCTGATCGGGGCGCCGGCCTTGTTTAAGTAAAACCATCATTTCCCCGCTTCCGGCTCGCTGTTCACCCAAATCCCCACGCCTAATTTTTGCTTGACGTAATTGACCGGTTGTCCTATGTATTTGCCCTATGG
>JAZGHI010000018.1:0-4125 GCA_036480955.1 Candidatus Adiutricales bacterium | reverse complement strand
TGAAAGGGAGCGTATATAAGAGCCAGAAACCGATTTACTGGTGCGCCTCCTGCCGGACGGCCCTGGCCGAGGCCGAGGTCGAATACGCTGATCACACCTCACCTTCCATCTACGTGAAGTTTGAGCTCATAGATCCACCGGAGAGTGTCCATCCGGACCTTGCGGGTGAAAAGGTTTATTTTATCATCTGGACGACCACGCCCTGGACCATCCCGGCTAACCTGGCCATCGCTCTGAATCCCGACCTTGAATACAGGGCCGTGAAAGCCGGGGATGAAGTCTTCGTTATGGCCAAAAGGCTGATGGTCGAATGCATGCTCAATTTCAAGATTGATGATTACGAGGTAGTGGCCGAATTAGATCCCCGTAAACTGGAAGGATTGAAATGCCGCCATCCCCTTTATGGCCGTGAATCCCTTATCATTCTGGCGCCGTATGTCACTCTGGAACAGGGCATCGGCTGCGTCCACACTGCTCCCGGCCACGGACGCGAGGACTTTGAAAGCGGCCAGAAGTATAATCTCGAGACATATTCACCGGTTGACGATGACGGACGCTTTACCCCGGACGTGGAACATTTCGCCGGGCAATTCGTCTTCGAGGCCAACACCGCGGTCAACGATAAGCTGAACGAAATGGGGGTCCTCATGTATAAGGAGGAAATCTCCCATCAGTATCCGCATTGCTGGCGCTGCAAGAATCCGGTTATTTTCCGGGCCACCCCTCAATGGTTCATTTCCATGAGTCAAAACGAACTCAGGCAAAAAGCCCTGGAAGCCATAAAAGGTGTTCGATGGATTCCCAATTGGGCACGGGACCGTATTTATATGATGATAGAGAACCGGCCTGATTGGTGCATATCCCGTCAGAGAGCCTGGGGTGTGCCTATCACGGCTTTTTACTGTGATGATTGCGGAAACTGGCTGGCCACTCCGGAGATTATGGACCACGTGGTGGACCTTTTCAGTCGCGAGGGAGCGGACGCCTGGTTTGAACGGGAAGTGGAGGAACTGATGCCGGAAAACACTTCCTGTCCTCACTGCGGCGGTCAAAAATTCAGGAAAGAGACGGACATACTTGACGTCTGGTTCGAGTCCGGGGTCAGTTACGCCGGGACGCTGGAGGTCAGGGATTACCTGCCCGACAGGGCCGATCTGTATCTCGAAGCCACCGACCAGCACCGGGGTTGGTTTAATTCGAGTTTACTGGCCTCGGTCGGCACACGGGACCGGGCTCCATACCACGCCGTACTAACCCACGGTTATGTGGTGGATGGTGAAGGCCGCCAGCTCTCCAAGTCAAGGGGCAATGTGGCCGAGCCGTATATTGAGAAATATGGAAGTGATCTCCTGAGGCTGTGGGTGGCTTCGGAAAATTATCAGGACGACATACGCATCTCCGATGAGATCCTGGACATGCTGGCCAAGTCCTATTTTAACATCCGCAACACCTGCCGCTTCATACTCGGCAATATATCCGATTTCGATCCGGCCCGGGACAAAGTGGAAAAAGCGGGCCTGTCTGAAACAGACCGGCTGACCCTGCATCGTCTGCAAGGATTGGTGGCCAGGGCCAATCAGGCTTACCTGGAATACGAATTCTATTCGTTCTATCACGCCTTGAATAATTTCTGCGCGGTAGATCTTTCCGCTTTTTATCATGATATACTCAAAGACCGGTTATATACCTCTCCCGCGAAATCGGTTCGTCGGCGGGCGGCTCAGACCACCATGTACACTGTGCTCGAAACCATGGTACGTCTCATAGCCCCGATACTTTCCTTTACCGCCGAGGAAATATGGAGCCATATTCCCGATTTTCCCGGAAAGGCTGATAGTGTGCACCTGGCGGACATGCCCGAGGTGGATGAGGCCTGGCTGGATAACGAACTGGCCGGAAAATGGAGCCGGCTTCTCGAGGTGCGTTCCCAGGTGACCAAGGTCATTGAAGAAGCCCGGAGGGAAAAAACGGTCGGGCATTCATTGGACGCGGAGGTGTCGCTCTACGCGGATGATGAGTTACACGGATTTCTGGCCCCTTATTCCAAACTCCTGCGTGAGATTTTAATTGTAAGCCGCGTCGAGCTGCTGAATGAAAAACCGGGTTCGGAAGCCAGAGCAACCGAAATGCCCGGCCTGGCCGTACAGGTCAAATCCTCCGGAGCGGTCAAATGCGAGCGATGTTGGATCCACGATGAAACCGTGGGCATAAATCCCGAGCATCCAGGTATCTGCCGGAGGTGTGACGAGGCCATTCGGGCTTGAATCATGAATAAGTGGCTGCATATAGGCTTGGTCGCCGGCGGTCTGGTACTGGCCGACCAAATCATCAAACTGGGCGTGAACGAGTGGGTGGCCCCCCTGGGGCGGGTCCGTGTAATACCCGGTTTCTTCAACCTTACCTACGTCCAGAATACAGGCGTTGCTTTTGGGATGTTTGCCGGTTCTTATTCGACTGCGCGCCTCCTGCTTCTGGCCGCTCTGGCAATTACCGCCCTGGCTGTCATTCTGTTTTTTATCCATAAAGCCGGTGAAAACGAACCCCTGTTTATATGGGGGCTTTCTTTCATCTGCGGCGGGGCCGTGGCTAACCAAATAGACCGGATTTATAAATCCGGCGCGGTGGTCGATTTCCTGGACTTTTACCTGGGGTCGGTCCACTGGCCGGTTTTTAACCTGGCCGACATTGGAATTACCGTGGGGACGGGAATGATCATCCTGCATTTGTGGCGGACGCGCTAAACACGTAATTAAGCCTTCCATGACCGCCGGTATTTCACCCTTAAGGTTAAACAGGCTTTCGACACCTAAAACTCCAACTAATTGGGAGAAGAACCTATCTTTATAAAAAGAACGGCCGCCGGGAAGTGACCGTTTAGCTCTGATCGAAAAGCGAATTTTGAAGAAAGCATGGGCGTGGTCTAATGACAGAGACCGCGAGCCAAAACAGTACTACTTCTCCGAGGCCTCTTCACTGATTAAGAGCTTACGAAGCAGTTCCTCGGGAGGCATTTTCGAAAGCTGACCGCCTTCGTGTATATACATGCGTCAGCTAAGCCCGAAATTCGCTTTTTTATCCGCGTCTGGCTCGATGTCTTTTCCATTGACGCGAATCGTGGGTGAGCCGGGAAATTTCAAGGCCTCCGCCTTTTTCTGGGAACTGACTTCTTGGACCTTAAACTTTGCTTGTGGGGCCAGTTCATCCAGGAGTCTTTTTATCAACTCTTCGGTCTTTCCCCGGCTGGAACAACCCGGAGCGAATAATAAATCTACTTCCACTTTTTGTTTCCTCCCCAGCCGGGAAATTCAAACTCTTTCTCCTAACATACCTTGAAAATTCCTACCGTTCAAGAAACAACATTTACGCCGGAACTGGTTGTGTCTTGGGAAACCAGGCCTGTGTTTTCAAGCATATTTTGACCAGCATCAGCATCACCGGCACTTCAATAAGAACCCCCACCACCGTGGCCAGGGCCGCGCCCGAAGAGAGCCCGAAGAGCATGGCCGCCGTGGCTATGGCTACCTCGAAGTGGTTGGAAGCCCCGATCATGGCCGAAGGCGCCGCGTCTTCATAAGTAAGTTTGAGCAGCCGGGCCAGGCCGTACCCCAGCAAAAAAATGATATTGGTCTGGATAAAAAGAGGGATGGCGATCCAGAGAATGGTCAAGGGATTCGAAGAAATAACATCTCCTTTTAAGGAAAAAAGTAGAACCAGTGTAATCAGCAGGGCCACTATCGTAATAGGGGACAGGACGTGGAGGAACCTGGTTTCGAACCAATCTCGCCCCCTCGCCTTGATGATAGACTTTCGAGTAAAATAACCGGCTACCAGTGGAAGGGCTACGTAAATTCCGATAGAGAGAAGCAGGGCCTGCCAGGGTACGGGCAGCCTGCCTACACCGAGCAGGAACCCTCCCAGAAGTCCATATAGAACGAGCATGACCAGAGAATTTATAGCCACCATGACCAGGGTATGCCCATCGTTTCCCTTGGACAGAGAGCTCCAGACCAGAACCATGGCCGTGCAGGGCGCGATGCCCAACAGGATAGTTCCGGCCAGGTAACTGCGCCATAAAGGCACTTCAAGCATTTTTACCCCTTCTACCAGTACCACCAGGCCTGAGCC
>JAZGHI010000017.1:0-14725 GCA_036480955.1 Candidatus Adiutricales bacterium | reverse complement strand
GATAAAATCGTTGGTGTACAAACGCTTGAACAAACGCTTGGACCCTTGACCCTTTGAATCCTCGAACCCTGTTCTCCAACTAAATTGGAGAAGAACCAAAATTAATAATATACATATTTAAAGGAGGTAGACAGATGGAATACAGAAGGCTTGGCCGAACAGGGCTTGAAGTATCCGTTATTGGATTCGGCTCTATTGGGGCCAGAGGTAGCGAAGGTGTGCGGGCTATGCTCGAAGAGGGCCTGCGATTGGGTATCAACCTCATTGATACGGCCCGTTCCTATCCCCGCAGCGAAGAAATGCTCGGGAAGGCTATGGCCAACCGGGATGATTTCTACATCACCAGCCGCACACAAAGCAGGGATTACGATCAGGCTGAAAAAGACCTCAACACAAGTCTGGAGATGCTCCAGACAGATTGTATAGACGTCTACCAATTACACTCAGTCAGCAGCGAGGAGGAATTATCAAGAGTTCTCGAAAAAGATGGGGCCGCACATTTGCTGCAGCAGGCCAAAAAGGACGGAAAGATACGATTCACCGGGTTGAGCAGCCACCATCTTGACGCGGCGGGTAAGGCCGTGGCTACGGGTCTGTTCGATACCCTGGTAATTCCGTTTAGCCCGGTCGAGTATTCAGCCAAGCATCTTCAACTCATTCAAATCTGCAAAGACCTGGACGTGGGAGTTGTAGCCATGAAGCCATTGTCAGGAGGCAGTTTTATCGATCGCATAGCCGACACCTTGTCTTTCATCCTGCAGCATAACATCGCCTCGGCCATTACAGGCACGAGCCGGGTAGAAGAACTCCGTCAGAACGCCGCCGCCGGCTCGAACCTTCGAATCCTGCCACTTAATGAGTTCGATTCTCTCATGGCCGAAGCCTCCCAGCTTGGTCAATCTTTCTGCCGCCGCTGCGGGTACTGCCTGCCTTGTACTGAAGACATTCCGATCCGTGAGATTATGATGTCGGATGCTTATCTTCGGGGAAGCCCACGCATGGTCCAGATGTTTGGCGGCCAGGCCGGGTTGGACAGTTTCAAGACCGCAGTGGAGCAATGTACCAGTTGCGAAGAATGCGTTGAGCGATGCCCGTATGACTTACCCATTCCTGAACTTCTGCCCAGAAAATTGGAGTTCTTTGAGGAAGTCTTGTCCAAACTGGCGGCTTCCTAACACAATTCCGGCCTCAGACAGGGGATTATCAAACTTTACAATAATGAAGTGTATAGCAGCCGGGAGGGACAATCAGGGCTAAGAACCATTAATGTCATTACGTGACAAGTCAGCTACAACGCCGATTAAAAAAAACCGAACAATGGAATTCACTACATGAAATTGAAAAGAAGATGCTGCCCTGACCTGGTTTTAGTCAAGATGAAGCCGTGATTAATGTTTTCGTTCCCAAGTTTTTTAGAAATATAACTCGAGACCTCTGCAAAACGAGTAATTTGAGGTCAAATCGCTTTTCGGCGGGAGCACGAAAATTTAAGCCGCAGGAATACTTGTAGTATTTCGAGGACTAACGCCACTGCAGGCGAAGCCGAAGTGGCAGCTCAAAATTCGAGCGCGACAAAGAGTTGGGCCAAAGGACGAAGTTTTACAGAGGTCTCAGTTAAGGAATATCGATTATGTCCGAACTCGATTTAAATGTTTTGAACCAATGGATCGGAAAAACCGAGACGGTCGAGGATGTGATAACACTCGCACCCGCAAAATCCATGGCGGCCACCCTTGATCACGCGGATGAGCCTCGGATGGGTGACGAACTGCCGCCGTTCTGGACCTGGCTTTACTTTCTGCCGGCGCCAAGGCAATCTCTTATCGGCCCAGACGGCCATCCCTTGAAAGGTGGCTTTTTACCACCGGTGCCCTTACCCCGGCGGATGAGGGCTGGCGGCGGGTTTCATTATGAGTCGCCACTTTGCATCGGCGATTCGGCCCGTCAGGTACAGACCGTCAAAGACATCACCGTCAAAGAGGGCCGGACGGGCACCTTGGTCTTTGTGAGCGTTCAGCATGAGATCTTCGTTTCAGATGCGCGGACAATGGTTGAGGAAATGGATCTGGTCTATCGTGACAATCCGGAACCCAACGCGCCGCCACCGCCGGCCATGGACCCGCCCGGGGGTGCCGAATGGATATCGGAAATAACGCCCGACCCGGTCATGCTTTTCCGCTATTCGGCGCTCACTCTGAACACCCACCGGATCCATTACGACCGCGAATATGCTCTGAATGAGGAAGGCTATCAGGGTCTCGTGGTTCATGGACCGCTGACCGCCACGCTGCTCATGGATCTTCTGCGGCGTGAGCTTCCGGAAGCCCGCGTGAAGCACGTCCGGTTTCGGGCGACACGGCCGTTATTTGACAACGATCCGTTCCGGCTAGAGGGTAAGACGGAAGGCGGCGGAGCGCTCCTTTGGGCCGTGGATTCCGTGGGCAGACTGGCTATGACGTGTGAGGTTGCGCTTGAATAATCTCTTATGTCCGGTCGGTATAAAAAAGACGAGTTCAGGATAAATTGGCCATTATCGATATTTGTCGATAAGTTATTGTTTAAATATAATATATTGAAATAATTGAATTTTTTATTTCAGCCGTTTTCAATCTTTAGCACATCCATACCTAATCCGGTGAAATTGAAACGGTTATTGATAAGCTACAAATTTCTCAATTTTTCAGCCGCGGTCTCGATCCAGGTCACGGTGCGGGGGTCATTTTCCCACTTATGAAAATATTCCGGCTTGATATCCAATTTATGGGCGGCTTCTCCCCGGGCCATATATAATCCTCCGATGCGGCATTCTTTGTGCCGGCCGCAACTGAAACAAGGCGGGATGCCGGAGGTGTACTGCACCACATCCAGGACGTTGACCATGAAAGGCCGGAGCGCGTTTCGGAAGCTTTCGGTCACGGTCTCCAGATTGCCGCCGCCGCTGACCGCCAGGACAAAAGGTTTATCCTTGATAGCGATTGTTACGTGGCGGTATCCGAAAAACCTTTCCAGGAAGCTCCGGGCCATGGCGTTAATGCCTCCGAAGTAGACGGAACTTCCCACCACTACCGCGTCCGCGTCTTTAACCTTCTGGTAATACGGCCCCAGACCGTCATCGAGAAGGCAAACCTGGGGCTCGGCGCATAAATCGACACAGCCCTTACAACCTGAATATGTGAAATCGGCTAGTTTTACAAACTCGGCCTCAAAACCGCTTTTTTCCATAATGGCTTTCACCATGCGGTCCGCGTTTCCTTCACGGCCCACACCACCGGAGCTAAAACCGATGATTTTCATTCAAACACCCCCGAGATATGTTTACTTTGGAGCATTATATTTCAGGTGTCAGCCGGGATTGTCAAGCCTTTATTTCTCCATGAGGCTCTAAATGTTCTCAAGATACGAGCTTGGCCCGACCTTATTCTGACAACCTCCAGCCATATCACCTGGAAGCTGTAATCACCCCGAAATCCTTACAAGGTTCCGCTGAAAAATTCCAGCCCATACTTATTCTGAAAGAAACGCCGCTCTTACTTGACAGCCTGTTTCCGAACATATATTATCTCAATACTATCATGGGGAGAGTCCCGTTTTAAAATTATTAACAGAAGCTTGCGTTCCTGGTGCATCACGGTCCGTAAGTGAACTCGAAAGTTAAGGAGAAGCACAGTGGGTATAGGATATATTCGCAGCGATTTAGTGACACTTTCCCAGATACACGGGGATAAGTGCTGGCCCACGGTAGACAAGGTATCTCCTTGCGAAGAAGTCTGCCCAATCCACATGGATATCCCGAGTTACATCATGGCTCTGGCCCAAGGCCAGTTCAAGGAGGCCATAGACGTGGTTCGAGAAACCAATCCTTTCCCTTCCATCTGCGGCCGTGTTTGCCACCATCCCTGCGAGGAAGCATGCAACCGGTCCCTGGTGGACGGCCCGATCGCCATCGAGTTTCTCAAGCGGTTCGTGGGTGAATACGAAAAAGCCACCAACGGAGTGCCTGAGCCGGCCAAGCGCACCAAAGAAGAGCGCGTGGCCGTCATAGGTTCCGGACCCGCCGGTCTGACCGCGGCCTACGATCTGGTCAAGGAGGGTTACGGCGTCTGTGTATACGAGGCTCTGCCCGTGGCGGGCGGTATGCTGGCGGCCGGGATACCGGAGTTTGTCCTGCCCATGAAAACGGTCAAGGCCGAGGTGGATTACATCAAGGCCGTGGGTGTGGACATCAAAACCAACATCCGCATCGGCCAGGACCTGACCATCGAGGAGTTGCAGAACCAGGGATTCAAGGCCATTCTTCTGGCCACCGGCGCCTGGAAAAGCGCCCAACTGCAAATCCCCGGTGTGGAGCTGAAAGGCGTAACCCAGGCACTGGACCTCCTTCGGGACGCGAAACTGGGAGAGAAGATCATCCTCAAAGGCAGAGTGATCGTTATCGGCGGTGGAAACGTGGCCGTAGACACGGCCCGGACGGCTGTGCGGCTTGGAGCCGAAAAAGTCATCCTGACCTGTCTGGAATCGCGGGCAGAGATGCCGGCTTTCGAATGGGAGATCGAGACGGCTGAAAAAGAGGGTGTTGAAATTCTCCCGTCACTCGCTCCCCAGCAGATAAATTCGCGGCCCGTAAACAAAGTGGGCTCGATTGATTTCAAGAAAGTCGCCAGTGTCTCTACGGATAGTGACGGCCGGTTCAGCTGGACACTGGAAAAAGGCTCGGATTCCGATGTCACTCTAGAGGCTGGTACGGTGATCGTGGCTATCGGCCAGGTTCCGGATCCATCCTTTGCCGAAAAGGTGAGCGCCGGAGGGAGCGGGTCATTTGAGGTTGATCCGGACACATTGGCTACCAGCATCCCGGGGATATTCGCCGCCGGTGACTCGGTCAAAGCGCCGGGTACCGTGGTCGAATCCATCGGCGCGGGCCATGTCGCCGCCCGTTCCATAGACCGTTACCTCAAAGGCGAAGACATGAAAGCCGACCTGCCGAATGAAGAGGTCGAGGTTCTGACCATCGAGGAGGAAGAAATCCCGGCCTTCATGGCCAAGAAAGAACGGTGGGACATGCCTTCCCTTTCACCAAAAGATTCGGTCAGGTCGTTTGGCGAGATGAACTTGGGTTACACGGAATGGCAGGTGCGGGAAGAAGCCATGCGCTGTCTCAACTGCCGCATGTGCGGGAATTGTCTGTTCGGACGGGGTCAGATCTGTTTCGAGACCAGCACCCGTCTGCTTAAAAAGGTGTAATGAAATTGGTTATCGGTCCATCGGACCATGCGATTAGCTATAATTTTTATAAATCTTCCGTCCAATTTTCAGGAGGAATAATCTATGTGTTGGGTATGTGATGCCTACGGTGACCCGGAGTATGGGGATGGCAAATGGTGGCTCAATCCCAAAAACCATTCCCGAAATATGTACAAGATTAAAAAACCAGGCCAGAAAGCCGCGGCCTACGGGTCTGATCCCGAAGCGACGGCCGGCCGCAACATGGGTGAGGTTCTGAGAACCCGGTTCGAGGACACGGAAAAGTTCCAGCTACTGGTCAAAGAGGCCAACGCCATGAGAGGTAACAGCCCGTTCCAGATCGGACAGGTAATACCGATTCAGGAGGCGTATAAGGTGGCCGAGATGTCCTATCCTATTACGGCCATGTCCTGTATTTGCCGGATTCATGCCCGGGCCCAGGAGGAGAGAAACGAACATGAATACTCTTGCACCGGTCTAGGTGTGGGTATGTTCAAATGGGAACGCTGGCCCGAGAGATACAAGGGCGGGGTTAATTTTATGGGAGTGGACGAGGCCAAAGACTGGTTGCTCAAGTGGAATAAAAAGGGCATGGTCCATATCCTTATGACCTTCGGCGGCGCTTATGTGGGTGGAATATGCAACTGCGACTACCCGGATTGCGGCATGATCAGAAACCGGGTCGATTACGGCGTAGAGACGGGCTGCATAAAGAGTCATTGGGTGGCCAAGCTCGATTATGACCAATGTACCGGTTGTGGTATCTGCGTCCAGCGGTGCCAGTTCGGGGCCATAAAGTTCGAGGTTACCACTGAAAAGACCAACATCGACCAGATGAAATGCTTCGGCTGTGGTCTTTGCGAAACGGCCTGCCCGGCGGGCGCGATCGAACTTGAAGACAGAATGAGCCTGCCCGGGCTTCAGGAGGTCTGGTAAAATGACAACTCCAAGATTCGCTCAAATAGAGCTAGACGCTAAAAAGTGCACCACTCCTTTTGACTGCAAGGCCTGTCTTGAGGCCTGCCCGCAATCCGTTTTTATGGTAACGGCGGTAAAAGTGGAAAAGGGGAGGGAAACTGATCCCAAGGAGCCTGGGACTTACTTTCTTTTGACCGGGCACCGCGATAAATGTACCGGGTGTAATGATTGCATCGAAATATGCCCGGTGGACGCCATAACGATCACTTGGCCGCCCTTGAACGCATAAATACGGAGGCATAAATAATGTACGAACCTAATAATTATTCATACGAGTTACATCCGGATATGCTGAAGGCCATGGCCGAGGAATTTGACCCGGATAAAATCACCACAAAGTTCGCTGAGGCCGCAAAGGGCAAGAAAGCGAAGGAGGTCGAGGCCCAAGGTGAGGCCATTTTCGGAGAATTCGGTAAAAACTGGATCCGGCAGGCGCACAAACTGGGCGACGAGTATCCGGACCGGACCTATGAAGTCCTTCTCGAGGCCATCGACAAGACGGGTGGATATTACAGATGGGCTTTGGTACCTCAGCGTTTTATCGAGATAGCGTACTTGAGTACGCAGGATATTCCGGTCCTGCCAATCGTCGAAAACAACGTAAAAAGACTCGTCTACCGCTTAACAGAGTGCCAGATCAATAAAAATTTGAAAGAAAAATGCGGGGATAAAGTGGCCGACGCCCTACCCTGCCGGCACGCGTGCCTGGCTCTCTGTAAAACCATCCATGAGGACCTGGAGATAGACGCCATCGTTGAGATGGAGGCGACCATGCCCAAGGACGGGTACTGCCAGTTCATGGCCCGGAGGGCCTGAGGCCGCCGGATTTCAGAGTTTTTAGCCAGACCTAAAATATTAATCATTTCGAACCACGGCTTGGCCGTGGTTCGTTTTTGATATACACAGCGTCAATGTGAGTTGCAAAGGTCTCGGATTATCAAAGTTTATGAAAATCGTATGCGCAAATACTTATGAAATTGTTTACTTAATTGTTTGCCCCGCAAACAATCTTCTGTTTGTGCGTTTCCTTTTGGGAAACGCTCTAGTTGAATATAACGGCTTTCTTCGAAAAAGGACACGAAAAGGGCGCTTGAGTTACGCCGCCTGACTAGTATAATCAATATTAATGAAAATCGATCTCCACGCCCACACCAGTTACGGTTCGGCCTGTTCTTACATGGAGCCGGATCAACTCATCGAAAGCGCCAAAGCCGCCGGGCTTGACGGCGTTTGCATCACCGAACATAATCAGTTCTGGAGCCCGGAGGCTGTCCTTCGCCTGCGGAAAAAACACGATTTTCTGGTAATCAGCGGGGCGGAAGTAAGCACCGATTGCGGAGAGATATTGGTTTTTGGCATGTACCGATCCGTAGTGAATGTTTTTAAGGCCAAAAAACTCAAGCGGATGGTGGCTAAGGCCGGGGGCGTGATGGTTCTGGCCCATCCCTTCCGAACGGAACACCGCACGATACAGGAGCACTTGCAGGAGGAAAACGACGGATCAAATAATGGCTCCACCAACCTGGAGGCCGTTTGCGAGCGTCCGGTTTTTTCCCTGATAGACGCCCTGGAAGTGTATAACGGCAGGTCTGGATTGAGTGAGACGGATTTCGCGGCCCTGGTGGCGGAGCGCCTTAACCTGGGCTCAACTGGGGGGAGTGACGCGCACGGCAGCCTGGCGGTGGGTTCCTGTTACACTGTTTTTGAGAATAACATAGAGAGCGAGCAGGAATTTATTGCGGAAATAAAAGGCGGCCGTTTTTACGGTGTCGATCCTCGTTGGCAAAAATATAACATGTCCGAGGAGATCCGGAGGTTGATGTGAGATTAGCTAACAAGACGGCGGTAATTACCGGTTCGGCCAACGGTATCGGCAAAGGCATTGCCTTGAAGTTCGCTGCCGAGGGCGCCAAGGTCGTGGCCGGGGATTTGAGCTTCATGGCCGCGGAGGACGTGAGTGAAAAGATAAAGGACATGAAGGGTGAGGCTATTCCAGTTAAAGCCGACGTAACGAAACCGGAAGAAGTGGAGCAGATGTTTCTGCAGGCCGAAGAAGCCTTCGGCGGGGTGGATATCCTGGTGGCTAACGCCGGGGTGAGAAATGATAATCCGATTCATGCCCTGACCGAGGATCAATGGGATGAAGTAATCCAGGTTCAGATGAAGGGCTGTTTCAACTCGATTAAAGAAGCCCAGAAGTATATGGTCCGTCAAAGCTCCGGCAAGATTATCATCATAGCCTCGCCGGTGCCCTCCGGTCTGGGGGAGCCGGGTCAGGTGAATTACGCCGCGGCCAACGCGGCCTTGACCGGTATGACCACACCGCTGGCCATGGAACTGGGAAAATACAACATCAATGTCAACTGTATCGCCCCGGACTTCATCGAGACGCAGATGATGAGGGACCACGTCAGAAAACACGATATGTATCTGGATGACTATAAAAAAGCGGTCATGGCCCATATACCATTAAGGCGTCTGGGTAAGGTGGAGGATGTCTGCGGGACGGCCGTGTTCCTGGCCTCGGAGGATTCCAGCTTTATTACCGGCCAGGTCATACGGGTCAAGGGCGGCCCATAAGTTTTAGTCTTGGCGGGGAGGATAGATTATGCACGATTTGCCGGATACCGAAGACGCGGACGCCGCGGCCGAGCGATACTGGCCCGAAGGATACAAGGACATTATCAGGGAAAAGATCGGTCCAGGCACGGCCGGTCAAATCCTCGAAGCCGGAGCTTTTAAATCGGCCTACGAAGAAAACTACTCGAAAAAATTTGACACTTACGAGGAGTTTGTAAATCGGCTGGCCGAGATGGTCACTATCGGCGCTGAAAAGGGGGCTGACAAAATATTCGAGGAGGTTTACTCATCTTTCAGAAAAGACGCCCCTCTACCCGAAACCCGCGCGCGGGCCCGCTATCTCTGGCCCGAGCCCTTTGACCGGGCAATCAAAGATACAGTCCATCAGAAACTTTTCGAGGAATACAAAGGGCATCACGCCTACGAACACATCCATGAGGACCACTATGAGGAAATTATGGATTTTGAAAGCTTTATCAACCAGGTGGCTGATTTGGTGCTCATGGGCGCGATTAACGGAGCGGACGATACCCTGGAAGCCATTTACAAGGCATTCCTGACCGCCTCTCCCCTGCCGCCTGCCCGAAGGAAGCCGAGACGGATACAATAGTTTAGCGGGGCGAAAGGCTTACTTCCGGTCCCAAGCCCAACACCCGTCCGCGAATCTCTTTCAAACGGCTTTACTTAAGAAACATTTAGATCGCATTTTCAGGCCTTCGATGGACGTTCAAATCACCAGTCCAACGGAAAAGGCCAAAAGGAACTGGCCGAGATAATAAAGCGGCAGTCCTATCAATCGGTTTATGTATCCCTCCTTAACGAACCGGTCTACAGCCACGAACAGATCAGACAAGTAAAATAAAACGGCACCGCCTAAAATGAAAACCTGTCCAATCAGGGCGCATCCTGAAAATCGGTAGACCGCCCAGGCGCCTGCAACCATTATCGTAATCACCACCACATAGAGGAATACAGGCAGACGCATATGGTCGAGACGCGGCCGGAGCCAGATAAAAACGGCCGCGCTGATGATAACCACCACCAGTGGCTGCCAGGAAAACCATTGATTGAAACCGGTCAGGGAGTTGAAGGCGATTATGTAAAAGACGTGTCCGGTCAGAAAAGCCCCCAACCCCGGGGTAAACATCTTTTCCTGGGGCAGAGCCAGGAAAACATCTCCCATCAGGCAGAAAATCAGCCCGGCAAGTATCAGATAATAAAAAACAGGAACAGGATGCGGCTGCAGGATGGCGGTGAGAACAAACAGGGCCGAGAGCAGGGACTTGGAGATCAATTCCGCTCTGGTTCCCCGGTGTTTCGTGCGGTAAAGCAGGACGACAAGTAAAAAAACGGCCACCAGAATGATTATGGTATTAATCACGGCCTAATCCCCTGAAACCCTTTTTATGACCCCGAAAGTATTTTTACCATGTGAAACACTACTTGTTTTTTTGGATAACATCTATAAAATATGGTACTTAAGAGTCGTAAAAAAATCAATGAGCGGGGGTGTACTCGTGGCGGAAATTACCAGGAGAGATTTTATAAAATACTCCGGATTCGCCGGTGGTTCATTGCTGCTCGGTATAAATGGAGGCGTGGCTATGGCTGAGAACAAGAACCGGGTGGCTTTTTTAGAAACAAAGAACCGGGTTGAGGGCGCGAAAAATTCGATGAAAGCTCTTGGAATCAACCCGGTAAAAAATAAGGACGTCTTGATAAAACCCAATTTCAATACGGCCGACCCCGTTCCAGGATCGACCGACAACGATACGTTGAAGGCCATAATAGAAGAGGTTTGGGAAATGGGGGCCAAAACCGTGACACTGGGAGAACGTTCTTTTCCCCCGACCATGGAAGTTATGGAGCAGAAAGAGCTGCTGCCTCTGCTTGAGAAACTTGAGGTAAAAGTAATCGATTTCGATGATCTGGATGACAGTGATTGGGTGAAGCTCAACCCCAAGGACAGCCATTGGGAAGATGGGCTGCGAATCGCCCGGCCCATCCTCGAGGCGGAATGTCTCATCAGTACCTGTTGCCTCAAGACCCATCAATTCGGTGGAGTCTTTTCCATGTCCTTGAAACTTAACGTGGGCGTGGTGCCCACCACGCGGCACGGCTACGAATATATGCGGGAGCTTCATACCTCCCCGAATATGAGGAAGATGATCGCTGAGATCAACGCGCAGTTTAGGCCTGATCTGATTGTTTTGGATGGGATCGACGTCTTTGTGGATGGCGGGCCCATGACCGGAAAAAGAGCTGAAGGCAACGTCTTTTTAGCATCGACGGACCGCGTGGCCGTGGACGCCGTTGGGGTGGCCGTACTGAAGTCCTTGGGAAGCAATGACCAGATCATGAACAGGAAAATATTCGAACAGGAACAGATTCAAAGGGCGGCTGAGCTTGGCCTTGGAGCCTCATCTCCCTCAGAAATAGACCTGGCCGCCGTGGACCAACAGAGTCAAAAATACCGTGACCGGATCATGGAGATTTTGAATAAGGGCTAAGACTGCTCCCGCCAAAAAATCCCGGAGCAAGAAAGAGCGCGGGTTTTTTTAAATAGACGCTAAGGGTTTAGGTCGCGGAATCATCTTATTTGGAATACGGATTATCAAGAAACCGGGTTAATTTTTCAGAGGTGGTATCTATGGTAAGCAACTGTTCCGGACCGCCCGGGATTATCTGAAAAATTTCTTCTTCCAGAGCATAAATCCAGTCTGACATTTGATCGATATAGAACCGGGCCATTTCGGACCGGGCATACCGGTCTTTGATATAAATAAAGCGGTCCCCTAAAGTAACGACGGAATCGTTGACCACTCTTTTGTCCGCGTAATTTACTATCTCGGGCTCTGATATTCGCCCTTGAGGTCTGGAGGAAGAGATCCGAACGTGCTGACGCACAATCTCGGCTACGTGTGGGTAGCCGAGATTTCGGAGCAGTTTGGACCCTGTCAGAGCATGGTCCAAGGCACGATCAAAACTGTATCTTTTCGTAATATCATGGAGCAGGCCGGCTGCTCTTACCAATTCCAGATTTATCGGCCGGTACTTGTTTTTTAATTTTTTGCCCAAATAGACAGCCAGACCGCAGACTACCTGCGAGTGCCGGATCACATGAGGCGGCATCTCGTATCTGGCCATTATCTCCATGCAGGTTTTTGGGTCGGGAACATTCAACCCGGAAGCATTTCTCATCGAATAATAATCGCAAAAATCCCGTAATTATTCAAGGTCAAAGGGGGTTAGGCTCAAGAATTAACGAAGTATAAACACAATGAACAAAATAAACTCTTCACAACCAGACATGCTCACCGTTGCCCGGTCTGACCGGCTGGAAACGGCCGGACTTCGGTTTCAGCCTAAACCCCTGAGGTGATAAAAAGGCTAGACCTCAAAAATATTCCATGATTATAGCTAATTATAAAAAAAATGAAGAAAAATAGATTTTTCTGTAAAATTCAGGTCGGCTGAGAAAACGCCAGATTTTTACAGAAAAGAATTGTGGATGGGTTTACTCACAACTGTGAACAGACCGACAACTCCTTGAGATTTAAGTGACATAGCCGAGGGTGGCTAAGAGACGATAAATAGCCCCTATTATCCGGTGATCCTGAAAAGACCGTGTGGTCATAAAGGGATAGCTAATGTGAAATGAGAGGTCTTGAAAGAAGGGAAAAAATCGGAAAATCGTCTTTGACCTTCCGGCGCTAATCGATTATCAAAGAGGCTACGTTACAATACAATCCACTATCGGGAGACGTTACAAACTAAATGGAAGCTCTATGGGGTTGTGTGCGCGAGAATCTGAGCGAGAAGCTATCCGAAAATAATCTGCAACTCTGGATAAACCCTCTGAGACTTCTGAGAATAGAAGAGCAAACTTTATGGCTCGGCTGTCCGAATAAATTCTTTCTGTCCTGGGTCAGGGACAAATACCTGGATCAAATAAAAGACGCCATAAAACTGACATCATCCGGACACGGTTCGGTTCTGTCAGCCGGTCTGGAAATCGCACCGGTCGAAGAAGCGCCTCCCCTGGATACTCCCTCGCCGGCCCCTTACCAGTTTGAGCTCCCGCGAATTCAAGTACACGAGAGGAAACACCTGCGTTTTAATCGCGGCTTTACCTTTGACCGTTTCGTAGTGGGAAACGGAAATAATTTCGCCTACTCCGCTTCGCGAGCCCTGGCCCAGGACCATGATCTGCATACTGATTCCCTCTTTCTGCTTTCATCTCCCGGCTTAGGGAAGAGTCATCTCTGCCAGGCCATCGGGCAGGAAATCCTGTCCAAGGACTTACGAAAACAAGTTCTCTATCTTACGGCAGAAGATTTTACCAACGAGATGGTCTATTCCATAAAGAACAACTGTATTGAAAATTTCAAAAACAAGTTCAGGCGCCAGTGCGACGTCCTGGTCTTGGAGGAAGTCAACTTTTTAAGCGGCAAGGAAAAAGTCCAATCCGAGTTCGTCTACACCCTGGACTGCCTGATGGAGGAGAAAAAGAAAGTCGTCCTCACTTCGCGTTATCTCCCCAAAGATATCCCCCGGCTTCGCCGGAACCTGGCCTCCCGCCTTAATAACGGGTTGATATCGGCTATTAAGCCCCCTGATTATGGGACACGACTTCGCATCCTGGAGACAAAGGCTAGGGCTCAGGGCTTGAAGATCAGGGATGATGTCCTGGCCTACCTGGCTCAAGGCCTGACTCAGGACGTCCGGCAACTGGAGTGCTGCCTTTACAGTCTGGGGGCTAAAAGCAAGCTTCTTTCCCGGCGGATAGACATGGACATGGCCGAAGAGGTCTTAGAAGAACTGGTGTCCGATGGAGAGGTACTGAACCCGGCCGACATTCTCAAAGCGATCTGCAAAATGTACCGGGTAAACGTCTCGACCCTGCGCTCCCGGTCCCGTAAAAAAAGCGTGGTGCTGCCCCGAAATATGGCCATGTTTCTATTCCGTGAACTTACGGACCTCTCCCTGGAGGCCATCGGCAAACAGTTCGATAGAAACCACTCCACCGTACTGTACTCCATTAACACCTTGGAAAGGACATATGAGAGAGATCCCAAACTTAAAGGGCAGATTGACCTGTTAAAAAAGCAGTTGGGAAGTTGACACCTGCCGGCACGGCCGAGTCTTTTTTCTCGCCTCTTAAAAAAATCAGAGTTTTAACTCACGCTCATAAAATCCAGACCCGACTTGAAATCGAGCCGGACAAGTATTATGATCAGCGCCCGGGGTGATAAGGAACATCCAAATATTATTCTGAAGGACCTGATTTTGAGGAACGATCACCTTCGGACTATTCTTTGCCGTTCATGGCACTTGAGACTTCCGAACTGGTATCTGGGCGCCGGGTGTATCGCCCAGACCGTATGGAACCTACTGCATGATTATTCTCCGGAGAAGAATATCAAAGACATTGACATCGCCTATTATGATCCCGACCTTTCCTACGAGGGTGAGGATAAACATATTAGAGCCGTAAGAACCCTGTTGGATGATATTCCGATCGAGTTGGACGTGAAAAACCAGGCCAGGGTTCATCTCTGGTTTAAAGACAGATTCGGGTACGAGATCGAGCCCTTAAGGTCTGTCGAAGAGGCCATTACCACCTGGCCCACGACCTCGACCTGCGTGGGGGTGAGGGTTCAGAATGGAAAATTTCTGGTCTACGCTCCGTACGGCCTGGATGATCTGTTTAATATGATCGCCCGGCCGAATAAGAAACAGATTACAGAGGAAATCTACTTAAACAAAGTAAACAGATGGAAAGAATGCTGGCCCGGACTGAAGATAATTCCATGGTGATTCCGGCAATTTTAACTCGGAATTCCCCACAGCTTGCTGCGGGGTAGTTCATTTCCCCGAAGCTTGCTTCATCTTTCGATCAAATTTTTTACCGCAGGTAAATAAA
>JAZGHI010000016.1:0-6533 GCA_036480955.1 Candidatus Adiutricales bacterium | reverse complement strand
CCTCGTTATATACGGCCCAGGAGTGTTCCGGAAGGTAAAAGCGGTCTCCGGGCTTAATCGCTCTGGCCTTTCTTAAGCGATCTTTCGTGTCCCCGGAATCAGCCGCTTCTTCTGCAATTTTATGGTTGATGCGACGAAGGGCCCTGTTCAAAGGGCTTAGAAGCTCCTGCCTGGTGAATGGTTTGGGTATATAATCCACGGCCCCCAGCCTTAAAGACTGGATGGCTGATTTGATGGTCGGATATCCGGTCACCATAATCGATGGCACATCCATGTTCCGGGCCTTCATTTCCCCCAGCATTTCCAAACCGTTCATTTCGGGCATCATAAGGTCTGTAATTACGGCGTCATAATCGCTGGTCGCCATTTCCTCCAGGCCTTCACGGGCGGTGAAAACGCTGACCACCTTGTAACCCAGCCGGGCCAATATCCGCGTGATGCTGGCATGGACAATTTCTTCGTCATCTATCACCAGGATGCGCTTATCTTCAGGCATAAAACATCAGCTCCTCTCTCTCCCAGATAAAAACTCTACGTTCGAAAAATAAGTTCTTATCATGGGTGCGGCGGCAACCATACTTGATTACAGATGTCAAATAGATTTTGAGTGCCTTTAAAAAATATGCTCGAAAAAGAGTTCCAGCACTCCCTATTCTAAATCCAAACTGAAAATTTATCAAACTGAAAAACCAAATCACAGCCCTTTACCTGAAACTGCATTTTTTTTCAGCCTGGATATTTCTCGCCAAAATCGGCTCAGAACAGGGATCCGTGAGAAACACCGCGCCTGATCGCTGAAGAGCAATTTTGACCTGACCAGCGCTCCAGATTGATTACCAACCACCTTTTTTGATCGCCTTTCCCTACCGCCTGAAGCATGATGCAAAAATGAATTCCGTAACTCGCTGCTGGGTCGCCCACCGAATCCAGCGGAATGTACCCCATAATTTGATGTAATTAGCTAATTAATTTTTTATTAGAATTCTATACCACAATGTGTTAACATAGAGCAAATGATAATAGTATTGGTTTCACATCCATCCGAGGAGGACACGGTGGAAAAGACAGAATTCGCGGGAATCAGACGGAGGATTAAGAAGACTCAGAAAGAAATGGCAGTTCTGCTTGGTACTTCCCTCAAGGCCATACATTCCTATGAACAGGGCTGGCGGAAAGTGCCTGTTCATGCCGAGAGGCAGCTCCTTTTTTTATTCTCCAGAGTCCAGGAGCAAGGCTTGAGCCGGAAAACATGTTGGAGCATTAAAAAGTGTTCGCTCAGTGACAGAGAGAGATGCCCGGCTTGGGAGTTCAGGGCCGGGAAGCTTTGCTGGTTCATTAACGGTACAATTTGTGAGGGCACTATCCAAAAAGACTGGAGTGAAAAAATGAAAATCTGCCGCTCATGTGAAGTCTTTACCGGCCTAATGAATTTAGGGGTAAAGCCTGAAGCCTAGTTTTTTGGACGTTATGTTGTGAAATATTTCACAGCTCTTGCCCAGGACTAAAAACCGGTTTTTCGATAAAGTTGGCCAATTCTAATCGCCGCCTGATTGGACCGCGGCCTTTTTGTCCTGTTCGGTCAGAGTCTCGTTCATACTGCCGGTACGGTATCCTTCCAGATCCAGGGTCACATAATTATATCCCAAGGTTTTAACGAAACGCACTACTTCGTCCTTTAAACCACTCTCCCAGAATCGATCCAACTCCTTCTTACCTAACTCCAGCCTGGCCATGGTATCGTGGTGTCTGACTCGAAATTCGCGCAGGCCTAGATTCCACAGAAAATCCTCAGCTTGTTCGATCTGGTGAAGAGCAGTCCGGGTTATGGGCGTGTAGTAAGGAAACCGGCTCGAAAGACAGGCAAAAGAAGGTTTGTCCCACGTCGGCAGGTCCAGCCCTTTTGAGAGTTCACGAATATCCTGTTTCCGAAGACCCGCCTCTATTAGTGGACTGCGGACGCCTAGCTGACGGGCGGCATCCCGTCCGGGACGATAATCCCCGGTATCATCAAGGTTGCTGCCGTCAAACACAAACGCTAATCCATTTTCTTGAGCCGCTTCTTTCAATTTTGAAAAAAGCTCGGATTTGCACAGAAAGCACCTATGAGGCGGATTGTCCGAAAATCCAGGGACGTCCAATTCCTCGGAGTCGATTATCACGTGCCGTCCGCCGATGACGGCGGCCAATGCTTGGGCCTCATTCAATTCACGTTGCGGGAAGGAGTCTGATCTGGCCGTTATGGCCAGAGCCTTCTCTCCGAGCAGATCCACACAGACTTTCAGTAAAAATGTACTGTCCACACCCCCGGAAAAGGCGACGACCGCGCTCCCCGCCTCTGTAACGATTTTATCCAAACGCTCTTTTTTATCTTTCAGGATTTTATCCATTTTTGACTCCGAGTTCTTCAGTTTGTTTCGATATCGCCTTTAACCACCATGATATCAGCCGGGGCCGCGCCACAGATTATATACTACCTTGTGGATATGGCCAAGCCGGCTGGCATCATCACTCCGGAAATTTTATAAGGTCCTCTTTTACTGTCCTTTTTTTTCAATTCGGTATAGATTCAAAATCCCGTCTTCGGCCGGCGGGACAGTAATTACCCTCACCGGGTTTCCAAATCCTCTGTATATGGTGACCTCAATTTCGGGTAGGTGTTTTGCGTCCGAATACCTGGCTGTAATGGATGAGGCCAGTCGCATGACTTCCTGTTCCGTCGGACCGGATAAAATGGCCACCGGGCTTCCGTAATTTTCTACTTCAAAAAGATAATCCCCGGTTCGGCTGGTTTTTACGATTTCTTCATTTTCCAACTGGTTCCGGCCAACAATTATTTTGCTGGCTTCGGATAACCTGAAATGCCGGCCATACTGGAGCAGAATCAATGCCCGCTCCTCGGGATGAGGAGTATGGGTGAGTAAATCTTTCAACCGGAAGGAATAGATCGGGTCCGTGAGGAGACACCCTCCGGCCGGCGCCGGGTATTCGGTCAAACCCAGTCTTTGAGCTAAGGCCATCTGAGGTTTGCGGGTTCGTCCTGAGAAAGCGTATAATTTATCACGGTCCACCAGGCCGCTTATTTCAGCCTTGGTCGGCCGAAGGAGTTTCGCGCTAAGAGGTCTTAAAACCAGACCCTCGACTTCCGCCTCTCGGTCAATGAGCGGGAAGCTGTCTCTTCTCTGACTCATCGGCCTCTGGCCAAGTACTTCCCCGGTTACCAGAAAATCCGCGCCAGTCATCCTCATCAGATTTTTGGCCTCTTTCAGCATAAGTATGCGGCAATCAACACACGGATTCATATTCTTGCCGTGTCCGTGTTTCGGATTCTTGACTATTTCAATAAATTTGTCAGCCAGATGGCACAGTTTAACGGTAAATCCGAACTTTTCCGCGGCTGGGAACGGATCATGGGAGCAGGACGACCGATCCGAGATTTCACACCCGAAATGGGTGAGAAAAGTAACGGCTGTTACGTCAATTTCTTGCTCGAGCAGCGCCAGGACGGCCAGAGTGCTGTCCAGGCCGCCCGATAATAATGCTATGGCCTTTGGCATTGAAACTATTTTTCCTCGGCACGCAGACTGTTAAAATATCAAGCCCCATGCCCTACCCTCCTGGACTAGGGTCGAGTTGGCTCCTCCACCGGTCCTTTGATCAGGCTGCGATATAAAGAGATAAAAAGATGGTTCCGCCGTTTTTCGAATTTTAACCCTTGAAAATTGTTACTTTCAGGACCCGTCCCAACGAGAATATTATAACCAGAACGGCCCGATTTGCCAATGTGTAAGGTTGCCAAGGGCCGGATAAAGATTTTTGTCTGCTCATCCAGGGCGCTTCTCTTTTTTATTTCTGCCCAAGTTCTATATATTTTGTACCTATCTACTCGATAGCGCTCATATTTCCGGCCAAGGCTCTATCACATTGTGGCCTATACTAACAACAGTTTTCAAGCAAATCCACAGGCAAATGCCAAAGAGGATTAAAAACAGAGAAAATCGTCCCGTGACTTTTTTAAGGCGAAAAGATAATAACGGTTTTAGACCGGGTCTTCCGCTCACAGATTGTTTCGGGCTTTTACTTGAGACGGGACTCCCTCAAAGACGTCCTGGATTTAATCATAAAAGAACAGAAAGAGAAAAAGAATCCGGTTTATTCGATTCTACTTCGCGTCGGCCGGCTCTTTGCGGCGGTCGGCGCACCAAGATCTGGCTCAAGATTTGGCTGGCTCGGAAAAACCCTGAAACGTGCGAGGCGCGGCAAATGAGGGAAATAGCAGGCGTATTGAGGCACGAATCGCGCACCCTGGAATGCCGGTAGTCTAATGGAGCCTTATGTACCGGCTGTAATATATACCGTTAACTAGCAGGTAGACACCAAAACCCAGCGCGGATAGACCGAAGAAGTGATAAACCACCTTGAACCACAACGCCGGAGGTTTAACCACGTTTTCCTCCAGCCTGTCTTCCTTCTTTAAACGCTCGAACCAGGCCGGTTTTTCTTCCTCTACCTCTTTCAGGTGAACGCTGCCCGAAAACATTGCATCCGACATAGGAAAGATTGTGGGCCGAAGATGGCCGACGAAAAGATGGACAAAAAAGATGAAGGCTGCGGCCAGAATAGCTTCGGCCCGGTGTACAATCGCAAATACGATTAAAAACCAACCGGGGCGTATCTAGGTAGTCAACAGGGGATACTTGAGCATCACCCCGGTCATGGCCAGCAGAGGCATGCCCCAGAACACGGCCCAGTAATCGAATTTCTCCCAGTAGGCCCAACGGTCTATTTTGGGGGGAGAGCCTAGACCAAAAAACCATAAACCGCGCTGGATCATGTGGATACCGTCCCGGTGGTTCGGTACGATCGAATCCGGTCCGATAATACTATCCTTCAGATTATCCCATTTTATTTTCGTCAATAAATAAAGCACATGCACTCCAAATCCGGCGGTCATGATCATACCTACCCAAAAATGGATCTTGAGCGTGGCCTCGTAACCACCAAAAAGATTGCTGAGCCTCGTGCCCCAGGAGGTGATGATATAAAGGCGGCTGAATCCCGTGGCGGCCTGAATTAGAAAGGTTATCATCAGACCGACGTGAAACAGCCTCTCGATTTTGTTGAATCGTTTCAGACGCATCTTCAGTTATTGCTCCAGCTTCCTAGGTTCTATTTTTATGTGCTCAGGGTCCGGTTCCGAGCAGGTTACGAAAAAAACATCACGAATTTGATCAGCCGCTGGCCAACGCTTACCAAACTATCTTTCAAAACCATCACAAAATTACGAACAATGGAAAAACAAATACTAAAAAATTCATTCAGCCATTTTTGTGATACAAGTTCCCTGACCCCGACCATGATCGTATGGGGACCAAAAAAGGCCAAGGTGCCTAGCAACAGCAGCAGCATAGCTAAATTCGCGTAATACAATACTGGATAGCGCTCTTTTCCGTCGTGACTGCTGGCCGCGGAACCATGCACTACAAAAGTGGCGAATGAAGCCGTAGCCCCCTCATGGCACTTGGCGCAGACATAAGCATGCCTTCTAATGGGATTCATCAGGGAATAATAATGATCTATGGCCGGGATGGGCTCCGGGCCGTGACACTGACGGCAGGTGATTCCACTCCTGACCGAATGGAGGTCCCGGGCTTCCTTGGGATGGCACTCGACACACGTGTTTCGTTCGTAAAATCTCAGACCCGAGTGTGAATCCGGCAGACGCGCGCGTATTCGGACCTGTGCGGCCGTGGGACTGAAGGCAAACGGATGCTTAGTAACTCCAGCCAGACCAGACGGCGCCAGCCTGGCACGCTGACGCCGGGGGCTTACCTCGTAGCCTTCATAGTACCCTGTTCTTACACGCTGGCGGTAGCGCAATATCCCGGAAGGCGTCTCACCCTGAGACAGGACCGGGGCGGGGAAGAGAGTAAAAAACACCGACACGGCCACCAGTACACAGCCTACTCTGCCCAGGGATATCGAGTTGATTCCAGGCACCGCCTCGATCCTCATTATTCCGTCTGTCCTGTTCGGCGATGCGCGCTGAAGGGTAAAGGCATATCCCTCTTTTTAACCGCTTCCAGAAAACCGTCCAGAACCTCCAGGGGCGTATCTTCATGATGATGGCAGTTTGTGCAGGCGTTCGGCTGGTTCTTCACCCCACCGGCTTCTATACTGTCCCGGGGGTATAAGAATTTAAACGAGTGGCTCAAGGCATCCCCGGATTCCGGACTCCGCGCCACCCGCGGCATGTGGCAGCCGACGCAGTTGGCAAAGGAGTGAATGGAGTGGACCGAATTCGAGTTGATCACCGTGTGGCACATCAGGCACTGCTGGGAACCGGACCCCTTGGTCTGGAACTGGGTCGGCGGCACGCCTAATTGATGCACGTAATGGCAGGAGGTACAGGAAACACCCTTTATGGCATGGACCGACTCCAGCCAGTCGTCGTATTGCTGATGATGGCCGTCGGGCACAAATCCGGAAACAGCCACCACTTCCTGACCGGTCTTGAATACCACGGAGGTAAAAAA
>JAZGHI010000015.1:0-2245 GCA_036480955.1 Candidatus Adiutricales bacterium | reverse complement strand
TCATGGCCGCCCTCTTTATTTCTTTTCCACAATCGTCATTCAAATTGACATTTAAAGGCTGTCTGGTTATTCTGACTCAATGTTTCAGAGTGATATTGTATTAACCGTGGCCCTTTTATGATTCTTTGAGATCAATCTTTTTTATAAAGAGGTGAAATTATGAGCGATGAAGTGTACCGGAAATTAGCCGAAGTTTTAGATACCCTGCCCAATGGCTTTCCAGCCACTGAAAGCGGGATTGAGCTCAAACTGTTAAAAAAGATTTTTGCCCCGGATGAGGCGGAATTTTTCCCTAACTTGAAACTTTCTTTTGAGACCCCGGAGCAGATAGCGGAACGCACCGGCAGACAGGTCGAGGAGTTATCCGGGCTTCTTGACCGTATGGCGGTCAAGGGTCAGATCCGTTTGATCGAGTTGGGCGATGTCAAAGTTTACCATATGGATCCGTGGATCTTTGGTATCTTCGAGTTCCAAATGCCGCATATGGACCGCGAAATGGCAGAGCTGAACGAGGAGTATTACCCGGATATGGGAAAAGAATTCTTCACCCAGGACCCGCCGCAGTTCATGATTATTCCGGTGGAGAAAGAGATCCAGATCGAACAGGAGGCCCTTCCGTACGAAAAGGTTTCAAATCTGGTTGAAAACAGCCAGGCGTTCGCCATAATGACCTGTATCTGCAAAAAGGAAAAGAGATTAACAGATAAACCCTGCGACCGGTCTGAGAGCGTCTGTATGGCCTTTGCCCCGGTGCCGGGCATTTTTGACGGATGGGACGACGCCGACCGCAAGCCTATAACCAAAGAAGAGGCCCGCCGTATCCTGGATGAGGCTGAGGAGGCCGGGCTGGTCCACCTGACCCATAACATGCAAAACGGGCTTTTTTACATCTGCAATTGCTGTAAATGCTGCTGCGCGGTTTTAGGCGCTATCAACCGGCTTGGGGTTGACGCGGGCCAAGTAGTCAACTCCCATTATTACGCACAAATTGAGGAGGACGAATGCTCGGCCTGTGGGATCTGCGCTGATGATCGGTGCCAGGTAGGGGCCATCGAGGAGGTGGATGATTATTACCACGTGGTAAGGGAAAAGTGTATCGGGTGCGGGCTTTGCATATCCGCTTGCCCAACCGAAGCCATGAGTCTTTTCCACAAATCTTCGGAAGAGCATGTGCTGCCGCCCGTGGATGAAGCGACCTGGTTCGAGGAAAGGGGAAGAATCCGCGGGGTGGATTACAGCCAGTACAAATAGAATTGATACCAGAACAAACAGCAGGAGGAACAGGTAATGGTAAGCATTAAAAAAGAAAGAGCGAGTGAAGCCGCGGAATTGGAGAGCTTCGCCCGTTCACTCGGGGCCGAGATTTACGGCGTGGCCTCGGCGGAAGCGTTTAAGGAATATCCTAAAAAACCTCAGCCCAGTTTGTTCGTGCCGGATGCAAAATCGGTTATAACCATTGGCATGCCTTTTACTCCCGAGATATACGCCACCGTGGCCAAGCCACATCTATCCGGGGTTTCCAGAAAGGCATCGGATGGCTCGACCCTGACCGACACCAAACCTGAACGCCGTCCTCCGGCAGGGCTGGAACGATATTTCACCAATGATGAAAACGCCATTCTGACCCATGAAGTGGCATTGATCGCTTATAAGATGGCCAGGAAGTTAAACAAGGAAGGGGAAAAAGCCTTTTACCTGCCAGGCCCGTTTAAGCAGGACCCCCGCTTTAAAACAGCCCCCTTTCAACTGACCGCGGGCATGTATCTGGCCGGCATGGGACAGATGGGTTATAACTGCTCCATTCTGACGCGTGAGTTCGGCCCGAGGATCTGGGTCACGGCCATCATTACTACTAAAGAACTGCCAGCCGGTTCACCTATCGAGCCCAGGATTTACGAGGGGTGCGCGGACTGCATGGAATGCGTCAAGCGCTGCCCGAGCACCGCTTTAAATGGAAAGGGCTGGAAAAACGTGCACCAATGCGCGGCCTACGGATGCTGCGGAACCTGTCTGGCGGTATGCCCGATAGGAAACGAATAGGTCTGAAGCGTAACATTTAATGGGGTAGCGGCCTCACGTCTCGTCGACGGCCGCGCCCCATGTTCATATTGCGCTCTCGGCCGGACGGTTTTCAGTACTATAAGTTATCAATTGAGACCTCTGTA
The DNA here is from genome assembly GCA_036480955.1 of Candidatus Adiutricales bacterium. Taxonomy (GTDB): domain Bacteria; phylum Desulfobacterota; class Desulfarculia; order Adiutricales; family JAFDHD01; genus JAZGHI01. The sequence continues at coordinate 80 of JAZGHI010000015.1, read as the reverse complement.
AGATTAGGAACAGATGAAACGTGGGGAGTGCCGAATGCGTGTTGGACTGCTTTCAGATACACATATTCCACAAGTGGAGA
>JAZGHI010000014.1:0-4197 GCA_036480955.1 Candidatus Adiutricales bacterium | reverse complement strand
CTTACCAAACGACGGGCGGGAGAGTCCACAATGCCATGGTGGCCGATACACACGGGAATGCTTATATATTTGAATTAACGGCGGCCATAAATACCTGCAGAAAACCGGGAGACTTCTTTGAAGTCGACTGGATTGCATCTCCCAACACGTATCTTATCCCGGAAAACCGGAAATTTTTTGAACCGGAATTAGAGCCTTTCAAAACAGATCCAAGGGTTCTCCAGTTGTGGGCCTTTTTTGACAGATATAAAGGGAAGATTGATGTGGATTTCGGGAAGATGCTTTACAGGTATCATGATCCCGAGGAAGATACATATTATGTCGGCAACCGATTTAACCAGCGGGTAAATCTCGGGGTGCCCGAGAATGGAGATGGCGGTGTATTCTACCAGGCCACCGGACCCGCCGGAAGGAGTGTGGTTGCTGGAAAGGGTCCTCAGGACCACCTCGATGTAACACATACGTTTTACACGCTGAGACTTGAATCGAGTCCCGGGGCTGTTCTCCGGGAAGCACAATTGAATGCCGCCCATTGCATGGCCAAGACGGATTACGCATTAAAAAAACTCAGCTTGAAAATAGAAAACCTGCCTGCTTATTTGACGTTAAAGGAAATGTTTTCAAGAGCGATCGAAGAAAGCATAGACGGAAGGCAATTCCAGATCGAGGCTGGTGTGGCTGAAGGCAACGATAAACTGTACTTCCAGGGAAAAGCATTAACTAGTTATGTACGGGCTGAATCGAAGTATCGGGAGATCTACAATTACATCCATCCCTCGGCCGATAAGCCTGAAGATCTGGGCCTGGATCCGATCGAACCGCCCCGGCCGGCCATGAAGGTCTATGCCGAGATGAACATTCGAGAAATTATGACGGAAGGAATGTAGGAATATTATGGTTGATACAAGCAAACTGCCTGAAGAAGAGCGCCGGCACCTGGTAGCCAAAGAACTGGCGCCGTTTACTACCGCTCCCTTTGTGAATGGGCCGCCATTAAATAAACGTCGCATCGCTATCATCACCACGGCCGGTTTACATCGGATTGATGATGAACGATTTAACCTGGTTGATCTCACTTACCGAGTTCTGCCTTCGGACGTGCGGACTGAGGATCTGACCATGACCCACTCTTCAGTTCATTTTGACCGTATCGGTTTCCGCGAAGACGTCAATCTGGTCTTTCCGATTGACCGGTTGAAAGAGATGGCGGAGCAAGGGGAGATCGAATCGGTGGCGCGTTACCATTATTCCTTTATGGGAGCAGGATGGCCGCCGGAAAGGATCGAGCAGACCGCCAAGCAGTTGGCGGAGTTACTGAAGGAAGACGGGGTTGACGGAGTTGTTCTTTCACCGGTCTGACCCAACTGTACCCGCGCGGTCGGCGCGATAGGTCACTACATTGAAGAAGCGGGGATTGCTACTACCGGAATCAGCCTCATCCGTGAACACACAAAACAAATGAGACCTCCTCGTTTCCTCGCGGTACCGTTTGAGTTGGGGCGTCCCTTTGGCGCACCCAATCAGCCCGAGTTCCAAACTCAGGTGTTAAGGTCGGCACTCCAGTTGCTCGAACGTCAGGATGGACCACCGGTACTCGAAACGTTTCCCGAGGATGCACCCGACGTTGAAGAAGAGTCTGAAAACGCCTGGTCTTGCCCGGTGAGTTTCGTTCCAGATAAGGAAATTCGAACGGGACGGTTAGGCTTGGTTCTTGCCGAAATCGAACAGCTCAAACCATGGCATGAGGTTTACGTTCAAGCGCGTGGAAGGGCGGCACACAAGGTCAGTGGACTGGATTTGCCCCAAATATTCAAGCTGTTCGACGAACTGGCGGATGGGAATCCTGCTCCCGAAACCAGTTCCGAAACGCCTCTCCCTGAGTTGATTCGGCTGTCGATCGACGATGTTCGTACCTGGTACGGCGAGGCAGCCCAGGGGCAGCCGGGTAAAGGATCCTTCCAGAAGATTAACAAGTGGTTCTGGACTGAAACCGCGGCGGCCCATTTGATTGCGGCCGCTGCTGTAGCTTTGGAAAATCACACCGATCCTTTCATTCGCGTTGTTGCGGAGAGGGCCATGGTGCAGCGGCAGTTCAAGGATCATCTGTTTGCCGGTCTCGAGATGATCAAAAAGGGAGAACAAAAAGACACTAAGTAAAGATGGGTTGTTTCGACAGGATAGGGGCCCGGAATGTGACCTGGGAGGAAGCCCTGAAAATCCTGGACAGGCGTGAAGAGGTTGGTTTGATCCACCAGAAGTGCAGGCCGGGCCATTGAGCCGCAAAAGATATGGTTAACTTTGGGGTACCGACGCTGTCCACAAAAGAGGCAGGCAATGAAGCCTAGGTGATATTGCGTATTTTGCTGTATTGAAAAGCCATTGTAAATTGGGTTAATCGGATCTTTTTAACCAGGAAGGTAAACCACAATACCTGGTATAGTGGATGCTGACTACTATGAGACTAAAAAATAAACAATATATTAACTATTGTTGCACCGTGTATCAGCTGAAATCAGTTCGTATGCCACCTAATTTGGATACTTAACTGATCTGTGATCCCTGCAATCGATCACAACCTGGGCTAAACCTGTGATAAGATAGAAAAATCAAAATATCCGATGCAGGGAACTCCATAAAACTCATCGCTCATGAGGAGGGTACCATAGGGTATGTGATACAGGTAAAGAGAAAAGTTGACACTTCCCCTTAACCAAATCATTCAGGGCCAAAAACAAGATCACTTGAGAGTGGTTTTTGATTGACAATTTCCCGAACAGCGGGAATTATATAATCGGTGTGTGGCAATGGCCTTAAGAATTTGGGGTAAATTTAGGGGTAACAAGCTTTATTCAAAATAAAAAAATGTAATAATTACGGCCCCATATGCCCAGTGTTAAATGGACGCCGCCACCAATAATTTCAAATTAGTCAACTGCCGTAAAATTTACCCCGGACACCTTCGGCCAGGTTCCGGGGATAATTTTTTTAGGCCAGGTCACTGTAAATTATAGACAGCCGGGCAAATAAGACATAATAGAGAGGGCTGGACTTCGTGACTTGAATAATGAGGAAAAAACCGCGATATTTCTACGGATGGAACATTGTCGCCGCCGCTTTCCTGGCGCGGCTCTCCTATGCTGAACATTTTACGTCGATACTCGGCTTATTTTTTAAACCCCTCCAAAGCGAATTCGGTTGGGGCCGCAGTGCCATAGCCGGCGTTCAAACTACGGCCCGTGTGATCGAAGCCATCATAGCCCCCCTTGTCGGACCCTTAATAGATCGATACGGGCCTCGAACCTTGATGCCGGTTGGAGCCGTCATCGTGGGGCTGGCCATGCTGGGGGTGACCCAGATTAATGCCATCTGGCAGTTTTATATGCTCAGAGGTGTTATGGTCGCCATTGGATTTACGTTCATGGGCACTCTGGTGATCGATGTCGCTATCAATAACTGGTTCATACGGAAACGGGGCAGGGCTATCGCTATCGCTCGCGTTGGAGGCAACTTGAGCACCTTCATCATGGCCCCGACGTGTATTTTTGTCATCTCCAGCGCCGGTTGGCGTACCATGTTTTGGGTCTTCGCGGTCGTTACCTGGGTAACGGTCTTGCTCCCATCAGCCGTCATAATGCGCCGGCGTCCGGAAGATGTCGGCTTATTCGCTGATGGGGATGATCAGGGCGAAATCCAGGCTCAAAGCCCGAATCAAGAATTCGAAAAGAAAGAAACAGAATCAACGCCCGCGAGACCGGAAAGGGTCTGGAGCCGCCGGGAAGTCCTGGTCACAAGTACTTTCTGGTTCATAGTCATTTCGTATGCCATAAACAGCATGTCTTTCCAGGGCATCAACATCAGTTTAGCCCCCTATATTCAGGATTTGGGGTATACAAACACCATGTTAGCCATCCTCATCACTTTTCGCTCCGCAATAATGATTCCGTCCGGGTTAATAATGGGATTTCTAGCCGAAGGCGCTGAAAAAACATCAATGCGATCGGTTCCATTCCTGATTCTAGCTTCCGCCGCAATATTATTTTGCTTTGCGAAGACACCATTTATCCTTTGGCTGGCCATAGCGGCCTATGGTCTGGGTGCGTCGGGAGTGCATATAACCCAGGAGGTTCTCTGGGCCAATTATTTCGGCCGGTTAAGTCTGGGCCGGGTTCGGTCTCTGGGTTACTTTATTTCCTTTGG
>JAZGHI010000013.1:0-4057 GCA_036480955.1 Candidatus Adiutricales bacterium | reverse complement strand
GCGTTGTACTCTTTCTCGCTGGTGTCCTTGACCGTTATGTGGTCACCGTGGATGAAAAAGGGCCGGGAAAAATTTTCGGCCTCGGCGTACTCGATAACGGTTTGAAAATATACTTCGGGCGGCTGGCCGGTGTAACCACCATCGATATCGCCCTCGCTTTTGGCTAGTTCGAAGCCCACTATGGCGTCCAACTCCTCAGCCGCACGCATGATCCCGGGGATGACCAGGCTTATCCGTGTATTATTGGTCAGGACAATGACCTTCTCTCCTTTCAAGGTTTCGAAAATGTCTTTTGAGTTTATCAGAGGCACCTTACTCGAAGCGCCGAGTTTAGTTAGGACGCTTTGCGGCCGCCTGGCCAGCAGCTTTTCCGGTACGGCAAGAGACATGATCACACCTCCCTCTGGTATTAGGTTATTGTCTTTTAGCGTGACACTATCGATCCTCGTTAATTAGTGCCCGTCCGGAAATGGTTATTTTCCCCAATCTCTTTGTTGGACGAAAAAAATTATCCTCGGAATATCAAATATATACCTGCGGCAATTTTTTTCGTCAGCCTCGATCTTGAAAAAAATTCCTCATTTCTGGACAGACACTAAATAACCTTGAGAAGACCCATATCGATCAGGTGCTCACCGATTTGTATTGTATTCAAGGCCGCGCCCTTTCTCAAGTTGTCCGAGACGACCCACATGACGATGCCGTTCTCACAGGAAATATCCTCCCTGATCCGGCCGACGTAAGTGTCATCCATTCCGGCGGCGTTTATGGCCAGGGGATACTCGTTCTTGGTGGGATTATCGAACACCGTCACACCGGGCGCCTTGCTTAAGAGTCGTCGGACCTCTTCCGGAGTGATTTTTTTCCCGGTCTCGATCCAGACCGCTTCGGAATGGCTATAAAAGACCGGTACCCGAACCGTGGTGGCCGAAATCATTATCGATTCGTCCTCCATTATTTTATGGGTCTCATTGACCATCTTCATCTCTTCTTTGGTGTAGCCGTTATCCTGGAAGACGTCTATGTGAGGCAGACAATTAAACGCTATCCGGTGAGGATAAACATGGTTTTTCGCTTCACCACCGCCTATCAGGGCCTTGGTCTGATGCGCTAATTCGTCCACCGCTTTCTGCCCTGTCCCGGAAACGGCCTGGTAAGTGGAGACCACAATCCGCTTGATACCGGCCGCGTCATAGATAGGCTTTAACGCTACCACCATCTGAATGGTAGAACAATTGGGATTGGCGATAATCCCGGGGTGATTCTTGAGAGCGTTGGGATTGACCTCCGGAACAACCAGGGGTATGTGCGGTTCCATACGAAAGGCAGAGGAGTTGTCCACCACCACACAACCTGATTTTACGGCCAGGGGCGCGTATTCCAGGCTAATCGAGGCTCCGGCTGAAAAAAGGGCCAGATCACAACGGATGAAAGAATCTTTATCCAAGACCTCGACCGGGATTTCCTGCCCGTGAAACTCGACAGTACGCCCGATTGATCGCGATGAGGCCAGGGGTTTCAAGGTCTCAACCGGAAAATCCCTCTGCTCCAGAATTTTCACCATTTCCTGGCCCACGGCCCCCGTGGCGCCGGCCACGGCTACGTTGTATTTTTTACCCATTTCATCCTCCGAATATCGTTTTCCTGCCCATCAGGGTGCGTGATTCGTGCCGCCATATGCCGGCTATTACCTTCATTTGCCGCGATACGCATTTTACGCATGAACACGCCGTACCCAAAGCCGCCCAATCAGGGTGCGTGGTTCGCGCCGCAATATGCCGGCTATTACCTTCATTTGCCGCGATACGCATTTTACTCCAATTTTTCCTAGTCAGTTAAATTCTGGTCCAGCAGATATTTTACCACCAGATCGCCCACAACGGAAGTACTGTGTCCCATCTTACCGGCGCCCAGGTCCTGTATGTCCTCGGCCAGAGTTTTTTTAATAGCGCTTTCTATACCTTTGGCCGCTTCGTTTTCACCTAACTCGGCCAGCATCATCTGTCCGGCGGCAATGGCGGCCAGGGGATTGATCACGTTTTGGCCGGTATATTTCGGAGCCGATCCCCCAATAGGCTCGAACATGGAAACCTTTCCCGGATGAATGTTCCCGCCCGCGGCGATTCCCATTCCACCCTGGATCATGGCCCCCAGGTCGGTAATTATGTCCCCGAACATGTTGTCGGTGACAATGACATCGAACCATTCCGGATTCTTGACCATCCACATGCATGTAGCGTCTACGTGCGCGTAATCGGTCTCCACCTCAGGGTATTCACCGGCCAGTTGGTTAAAAGCGCGTTCCCACAAATCGAAGGCATAGGTCAGGACATTGGTCTTCCCGCACAGGGTCAGCTTCTTCCGTTCCCTTCTGTCCCGGGTGTATTCGAACGCGTAACGAAGACAACGTTCCACCCCGAACCGGGTATTAATGGATTCCTGCGTGGCCACTTCCTGGGGGGTGCCCTTTTTCAGAAACCCTCCGGCTCCGGCGTAAAGCCCCTCCGTGTTTTCCCGTACAACCACAAAATCCACGTCTTCGGGCTTTTTATGGGCCAGCGGGGTGGCCACTCCGGGGTAGAGTGTTACCGGGCGGAGATTAATGTACAGGTCCAGTTCGAAACGCATGCTGAGCAGTATGCCTTTTTCCAAAATCCCCGGTCTTACCTCCGGATGGCCAATGGCCCCCAGATAGATGGCGTCGAGGTCCCTGAACTCAGAAAGGACCGAGTCGGGCAGAAGGTCGCCCGTGGCCAGAAATCGGTCCCCGCCTAGAGCGTAATCAATAAAATTGATATTAAAACCATATTTCTCCGCCGCGGCCGAGACGCATTTACGGCCCTCCCGCAACACCTCCGGACCGGTTCCGTCTCCGGGCACCAGTCCAATATCAAAAGGTGAACTCATAATATATTACCTGTCCGCGTCAGTGTCATGATCGTTTCCGTCTCCTTCAAAACCTTAAGTCCGACAATCTTCGGTCTGACAAAAGCAGCCTTTATCCCTGATTTTGCTTTTTCAGAATATAGGGTATCAATCCCCCCGCGTCCACCAATTCGAGCATGAAATCCGGGATAGGCTGGAAGGTTAATTCGGTTCCGCGGCTTCTGTTTCTGACCAGGCCGGATTCCAAATCCACTTCAATCTCCTCACCTTCGGAAAAATTCTCAACAGCTCCAGGACATTCAACCAGAATAAGGCCGATATTAAAAGAGTTCCTGTAAAAAATACGGGCAAAACTGGAAGCCACCACGCAACTTACCCCAACTGCTTTGAGGGCCAGAGGAGCGTGCTCACGGGAAGAACCGCAGCCGAAGTTTTTACCGGCCACGATGACATCACCGGACCGGACACGTTCGGTGAAAGACTGATCCGCGTCCTCCATGCAGTGTTTGGCCAGTTCCTCTGGTTCTATAACGTTGAGGTAGCGGGCCGGGATGATTGCATCCGTGTCAATATCGTCACCAAAGACAAAGGCACGTCCTTTATAACTCATGCTAACCTCCTTATAGACCATCCGGGCCGGTGATGTGTCCGGCCACGGCGCTGGCCGCGGCCACGGCCGGACTAGCCAGATAGACCTCACTATCGGGATGGCCCATACGACCCACGAAATTCCGGTTTGTGGTTGACACGGCCCGCTCGCCCGAGGCCAGAATTCCCATGTACCCGCCCAAACAGGGGCCGCAGGTCGGAGTGCTGATTACGGCCCCGGCATCCAGGAAGATTTGAAAAAGTCCCTCGTCGAGGGCCATACGGTACACCTCACGAGTGGCCGGAATGATTATCAGGCGGACTCCCTTGGCCGCCTTGCGGCCCTCGAGTACTTTCGCCGCTACGCGGATGTCTTCGATCCGCCCGTTGGTACACGATCCGATCACGGCCTGGTCAATAGTTACACTTTTAAGCTGCGACACCCCCGCTACATTCTCGGGCAGGTGGGGCCTGGCCACCTGAGGTTCCAGATCGCTTACATCATACTCGCGAACCTCTGCGTACTCCGCGTCCCCGTCACTCTGATAAAAGGTGAACTCCCGGCCGGCCCGAGGCTCGACGT
>JAZGHI010000012.1:0-12945 GCA_036480955.1 Candidatus Adiutricales bacterium | reverse complement strand
GTCCTTCCCAATAATCCGATCCCATAAGGATTACCGGGAACGGCCTCAATCGTTTGGTCTGAATCAGCGTCAGTGCCTCGAAGAATTCATCCAGTGTTCCGAATCCTCCCGGCAGGATCACATAGGCTATGGCGTATTTAAGAAACATTACTTTTCGTACAAAGAAGTAACGGAAATCCAGGCTGATATTCGCGTAAGGATTCGGCTCCTGCTCTAAGGGCAACTGGATATTCATGCCCACGCTGTTTCCTCCACCCTCCTGCGCACCTTTATTAGCCGCCTCCATCACTCCGGGGCCGCCCCCTGATATGACACTGTAGCCGGACTCGGCCAGTCCCCGGGCCAGATCCACGGTCTGCTGATAGATCTTATCCTCCGGGGACATTCGGGCTGAGCCGAAAACGGAGACAGCCGGTTTAACGTGGCTCAACACTTCAAAGCCTTCCACGAATTCGGCCATTATGCGAAAAATACGCCAGGAATCACCTTCTCTTATGTCATCAACGGGCCATCTGTCCGCCTCTATTATTGATCTGGGCATTATTTTTGCTCCTTCTGTTCTATCCCTTGAATTTAATTCATACTGAGTTGAAAAAGGCTCATCATCATGAAATCTGGCCTTAACTTCACCCATACGGAAAAAAGCGCTTCCCATAGAATAATGTCTTTGGTCATTTTCTCTTTCCTGGACCTGAAACGGTGAGGCCATATCCCGGGTGATTCTGATATAACCGGATTCCCTCTTTGTATCGGCCGGCAAAATTAAATATAATTAAAACAAGATGGCAAGCCATTTCACCCGGATGGTGAAGAACGTGTTCAAAGATAGCACCACTCATATTAAAAGCCAAGAAAAGAACCGATATATACGTCGTCGTTTTCCCATTGAGTCCGACACCCGGAATATGGTAATTTAGGTTAAATAGAATTCAGCGATTTTACGCAAGGAGGTCCCATGGGCTACGATAAGAAAGATAACAATAACGGCCTGCCGGAAGACAATAATAAAAAAGAAATCGAAACCGATGATTTAGAGGGCCTTGATGTTGAAACCCAGGAAAGCGCTGTAGATTTAACACAGGAAATGGGTGAATCTACCCCTCCCATTGAGGATGTCCCTGTATCCGAACCTGAGACACGAGCCGCTAAAATCGCTGAGGAAATCCAGGCCGACTTCCAACCTTTTTATGAAAAAGAGGCCAAGGTGGAAGAAAAAGTCAGAAAAATATCTTCAGTTACTCTTTACATTCTGCTCGCGGGTCTCGGCCTGGCCCTGGCTGCTCTGGTAGTCGATGTTCTTTTTTATGGGACTGGCTTTAAGCTGGAAATCACGGCCGCTGCGGTGGTCTGTTTCGCCCTCATTGGTATTTTCTGGAAAAGCATTTCTCAAGAATCCAAAGCAGGCATGGTCGCCGTCACCATTGGCATCGTTCTTCTCTGGCCCAGGATGATGTTTATTCGAGAGGGCCTGGCAGCTCCCTGGGACATCAGCGCAGAATTTATGTGGCCAATCCTTTTTCTTATAAGTCCGGCCGCGATTCTTTTCGGGATCTGGCTTTTCTGGCCAAGACTCGGCTGGATTCCGGCGCTCTTGAGTCTGCCTGTTTTATATGTGGCGCTTTCTCCGGTCTGGTCATTGGTTGAAAATTCAACCACCCTGGCCGAGATTGTGGAAGGACCCTCATTTATGGGGACATGGCCCATCTACCTCAGGTCCGGATACCTGTTGGTGGAAATTGTATTACCCTTGGGCATTCTGCTTCTGCTCGTACTTCAGGCCAGAAATCTTTTCCGGTCTCATCAAAAAATCCATTTCGGCTACCTCTACTGGGGATTTTTCCTGGTGCTGGTCTCGCTTATAGGTTTCGACGGTCTTGAGGCACAGAACAGGCCGGTGGCTGTGCCTTTCAGCCGTATCGCCAGTTTGGGTCTGCCAGTATCAGCTTCAATTTCAGAACCAGCAACACCACCGTCCGCGACGGTCAGCGCTACGGATACAACTCCCGCCCCGACTCAACCCGAAGAGCCATCAACACAACCGGTGTCTGCGGCAACGGATGAAACAACCGCGCCTGTGACCAAGGCCCTGGCCCAGGAACCTGATCCTGGAATTGAAGCCAACAATCAGCGGATAGCGGTTCTCGAGGATAAAATTGTACTACTGGAACAGGAGCTTAGATCCCTCCAAGACACGGTCAAATCGCAAAATGAGTTGATTGGTACTCTGGTGATCATTTTCGGAGACAGGCTAAAAGAAGAAAAACCGCCTCCAGTTCTATCGGAGCCTGAGGAGCCACAAGAGCCGGAAACTCCATCATCTTCAAATGAGGAAGAATCCGAAACAATACCTTCTGACGAACCGGACAGCTCAAACTAGCCGCGGTTCTGAATATAGGTTAGTGCCGCGAGAAATAACTTATTGATCTGTTCTAATTAAATGGTCCAACCAATAGTGGCGCGGGGAATTGATACCAAAACCTTAAATTAGGCCCGGTTAATAGAATAAATGGCCTTGAAACTTCGCTCCGAGAAACCTGGAACTTTTTGTCCGGCCCGGACAAGGAGTACAAAACGGCCAATGCAATCAAGAGGACTTTTCCACTATTTCGTCTATGCGCGTATCATCAATAGCTGTTTAGTGCCTCTCCTTATAATTTCAACCCTGCTAGTGGTACGCGGCTATGCCCAGGCCGATTCCCCGCGGGATAAATCAATTGCATCTTCGCCTTCAGTCCCTGTCAGAATAATCCTTGTTAAAAATAAACAACAAGCGGAAGACCTTATAGTTAAACTTAGCCAGGGAGCAAGTTTTGCCGGTCTGGCAAAAAAACACTCCATCCATTCAACTGCTATCAAATATGGTTTTCTCGGCCGTGTTTCCATCAAAGATCTGGGACCGGAATACCAGAATGCTGTTCGAGGTCTTTCCCCCGGAGAGTTTACCCGGCCGGTTGAAACACAAAGCGGGTTCGCTATCCTGTATTACGTGAACGAAAAGCAGTTTATCGCCGGTATTCGCCATTTTGGGGCTCAAGAATATCAAAAAGCGGTCCAGTCTCTAATTTCGTATATTAAATTAAATCCCGATAGTATTGAAGCTTACCATTACCTGGGACTGGCCTACCAGGACCTAGGCCTGTCACAAAAGGCAGTCGGGATATTTCGAGAGCTAATCGCTATTGACCCGAAGCGTGCCGATACCCATAACAATCTTGGGAACGCCCTGTATAAAACAAAAAAATATGATGAAGCTATAGAATCCTACAGCGAAGCTCTGATTCTGTCCCCGAGTGATCCGGTAATCATGAATAATCTGGCCTGGGTACTGGCTAAAAGAAACCGCAGCCTAAACATTGCCCGAAAACTCATAAATAGGGCTCTTACACTGCGGCCAAAAGATCCTGAGTACTGGGACACTCTGGCTGAAGTACTTCTGGCGCTCGGGGAGAGGGAGGAAGCCCTGGCAAAGATCGATAGGGCTATCGAGTTGGGGGGCCGGGCAGCCTATCTTAAAAAAAGGCGTGAAGGGATAATTGCCCTGATTGCACGGGGTGAAGAATCCCCGCCAATCGCAGCGAAGACAAATCGTGAAAAACCAGCTCCTATTAAATCACGACTGGCCTCGGAGGATCTCAAATCAGTCAGTGCGCAAGATCTGCCTGGAAAAAAAGATTATTACACAGTCCAAATAGGTGCTTTCCGCAGTCACGAACTGGCTGAAAAACTCACCGAAAAATTTCGTCAGCGAGGATTTAGAGCCCAGATTGATCACCGGAATATCCCCTCAAAAGGTTCCCTCTATAGAGTACGTTTAGGCCCTTATAATTCAATGTCACTGGCAAAAAAAGCAGCGGGTAAGGTGAAAACCCAGTACAATATGGACAGCTTTATCACTCACGAAACCAGGTAACCGTCCCGTTATCTGACCTCGTTTCAGGTACTATAATACGCGAAAAACTCTCTTCCTTCTGTACCTGCAAGTGTTCTCCAATTATCGTATTAAGGCCAATATCAGAAAGAACACACCGGCCGCGGCAGTTGACACCATGGCTGACCTCTGCTACTTTTCTAGTATGCAGCAGGCACTTTTAATAAATCCAGGCCATCTGGATTACGCCAAATCTTTGGACCTTATGCAAAAACTGGCTCAACTCAAAGTCCGGAGGTCCTTTCCCCAGGTGCTGTTTTTGGTTGAGCATGAGCCGGTTATTACCTTAGGGTATCGGGCCGGTGACCAAGAGATATTAATACCGGAAAAGGAACTTCAGTCAAAAGGCATCAAAGTTTTTAAAATCGAACGGGGCGGCCTGGCCACCTATCATGGACCTGGCCAACTGGTGGGTTACCCCATTTTCGATCTTCGCGAAGCCAACCTTGGTCTGCCCAAGTTTGTCAGGCTTCTGGAAGAAGTTATAATTTCTTCATTGACGGATTTCGGCCTGGATTCAGAGCGAAAGCCGGGCTTCCCCGGTGTATGGGTAAACAATAAAAAAATCGCCTCGATCGGCCTGTCCGCTCGTCGCTGGATCACATCCCACGGTCTGGCCATTAATTACGCCCCTGATCTGTCCCATTTCGACTGCATAAATCCCTGTGGCTTGGGCGAGGGAACCATGACCTCCATGGCACGCCTGTTGAACACGGTTGTCGATCACCACAGACTGAGAAAGAGGGTAATCTGGGAATTCGAACGCCTTTTTGACCTCGAACTAGAACCATGGCCGTTAAAAGAGGCGGAAGAGACGGTGTTGAAACAATGAGCATTAAGGCACCCAAACCTCCGTGGCTTAGACGAAGGCTGCCTGCTGTCGGCCAGAGCGCGGGTGTGTTCGAACTGCTTTCAAGACTTACATTGCATACTGTCTGTCAGGAAGCCCACTGCCCTAACCAGATGGAATGCTTCGGGCGGGGAACGGCTACTTTTCTTCTGCTGGGACCAGGTTGCACACGGCAGTGTTCGTTCTGTGCCGTTGAAAAAAATTCAGTCACTGTCCCGGATGAAACCGAACCGGAAAGGTGTGCCCTGTCCGTGGCCAAGCTGGGATTACACTTTTGTGTCTTGACCATGGTTACTCGTGACGACCTGCCCGATGGAGGGGCCAGACATGTGGCCGAAACGATAGAGGCCATTAAGAAAGATTTGCCGGATGTGGGTCTCGAGGTGTTGATATCCGACTTAAAAGGAAACCTTACCGCCTTAAATACTATTATCCAGGCTCAACCGGACGTGCTTAATCATAATATCGAGACGGTTCCCAGGCTGTATCGCACGGTAAGGCCTCAAGCCGATTACGAACGTTCTCTTGAAATATTGTCCGAGGCGGACGCCTCGATCCCGCGGCCGGCTACGAAATCCGGACTCATGCTGGGACTGGGGGAGACAGGGGAAGAAGTTATCCGGGTAATGGATGATTTGAGAGAGTCCGGCTGCGACCTGTTAACGATGGGGCAATATCTGGCGCCTTCGAAAATCCACCACCCCGTAGTCAAATACATCCCTCCGGAAGAATTCGATCGCCTCAAAGAGCTGGCCCTGGACAAAGGTTTCACGGATGTTGCCAGCGGTCCTTACGTGCGCAGTTCATATCAAGCCGAACAGCTCCAAAAACCAGCCTGACACCTTTTCGTCCCTGGTTGTCGTAACGGGCCCTACTGATAGTCAAATTTTTGACAAAAAACTTATATGCCAGAATTAAAGAGGGAGGAAAAATAGAAAAAAGCAATCCTGTTAACGATGAGATGGTTCTTAAGAACCGGTAATCAATTCGGTTTTGAGGAAAAGGTCTTCTTCATTAGCCATTTTCCCTTTTAAAGCAAAAAGAAACATTTCGGCTTCAAAGTAGTAATACGCTCCTGTCTCTGGAAAGCTATTCTGGATTTTCTTGAAAACCACCTGAGCGTCTTCTTTCCGGCCGAGCTGAAACCCGGTCAGGCCTGCATCAATCAGATCCAGCTTCTCTTTCAACCGCACGTTCTGGCGGTATAAATGAGCCAATTCCAGGATACTCTCCCCAAATTCTCCAACCATCAGATCCTTCAGGGACCGGAAGTAAGCCCGTTGCCACTGGCCGAAGAGAATTGTCAGCCAGCATTCGATGTTCAGCGCTGAAAGCCAGTACGGATGAGTGTAATGCAAATAAAAACGCTGGTTTAGTTTGGAAAGATGTTCAAGAAGGGTATTAATGTCATCTTTGGATAGGATATTTTCAGGCTCCAGGGAATCCGGACAGGGGACATGGTATTTAAAACCCAGGTCACTCAAGACCGGGTGGCCGTGAAACCGGCAGACCAGAGGGCGGTGAGTGTAAACACCGCATTTACCGTCACTTTCCTGGAATCGGCAGTATAAATTTCCTTCAAACTTCTCGTGAATCGGAATGATATCAGTAAGGATTTGAATTTTTCCAGGATTATTATCGCAGAAGGATTTAAACATGTAACAGAATTCGACTAGTGTCACGTGAGGGCTTACACAACAACGACCACAGGCCCGACACCCGACCTCCGGAACCTTGTCGTAAATTTCCCCGCTAAGAACCTTATACGCACGGGTGAATAATCCCATACTGTCGCGCCTCCTTGCGCTATATTCAGCCCACACGTAAGACTCATCGGCTGGAAAGAGGAGCGACTTTAAATAAAAATTTTTTGTGAAATGAATAGGTTAGATTTGTCTAGAGTTTTCGAGAAGATACCTCAACCTTCTTGAAAATCTTTTATTCATCTTATGAGACATCAGCACGGGAATCGCTTCGAAGGTGGTATGGGTGTTCTCTAAAGAGGCCGAGTTTTTCTTTTCACCGGTAGACGCTTTCGTCGGGAAAGAAAGTGTGTTTTCAGCCAACTCTTTTTGATTTAGTGATACTTCCCGTGATTCTGCCATTTGCATACTCCTTTCCGGGAAAAGAAATGTGCAAAAAACAAACCAGATACAATATAATCCAATTAAAATAAAAACATCATTAAATCAGCTAGTTAAATAATATTCATTCCTTTCGAGAAGACTGAGACTCATAAGGGGGGAAAACCCTGCCTGATCATTTTGTACTAAACTTTGACGGTTCAGGCCAAAATTGAATAGGATGGTTCCTCAAGAAATTGATTTAAGGCGGGTACTAGAACCTCAAGGAACTGAATCATAAAGAAGAAAGGGATGGGCAATCAGCCATCCCCTTCCTTGCTTCATTATAATTATCGCGCCGCGGGTGCTTAAGAATCTTCCTCCCCGCTTTCAACGGAAGCTTCCTTTGGCTTGCTTTTTTCTTCTTCAATTTCAGCCGGTTCCGGTTCTTTCACCTTTGCCTCAGCCGGTTTCTTGGAGGCCGCCCGCTTTCTTTCTATCTTTTTTGGGCTGGATGTTTTTTCCGGATTGATGAGTTCTATCACAGCCATTGGCGCGGCATCACCGCGCCGCGGTTCCAGTTTGGCGATAGTCGTGTATCCGCCGCTTGATTCCATATACCGGCTTCCGATCTCATCAAAAAGCTTGTGTGTAACCGATTTTTTGGTCAGGACAGCCAGGGCCTGACGGCGCGAGTGGAGGTCGCCGCGTTTGGCAAGGGTTATCATCTTTTCAGCCAACGGCCGCAGGGCCTTGGCCTTGGCTTCAGTGGTCACAACACGCTCGTGTTCAAAAAAACTGGTGACCATATTTCGAAACATAGCCTTGCGGTGGCTGGTAGAACGATTTAACTTTACATTCGCTTTTCTGTGTCTCATGTCGCCCTGTCCTTGTTCTCTTTCATGGCCAGGATTTCTTCACGGCTTGGGAAATTTTCCAATTTTAAGCCGAGTTTCAGGTCCATCTCTTCTAAAATCTCTTTAATTTCATTCAGGGATTTACGGCCAAAATTTTTGGTCTTCAGCATCTCGCTTTCCGTTTTCTGAACCAGTTCGCCGATGAGATGAATATCAGCGTTCTTCAGGCAATTCGCTGAACGTACAGAAAGCTCAAGTTCGTCAACACTACGGAAAAGATGCTCGTTATAGGTCTCCTCCGGCTTGCTTTCTTCTTCTTGAACCGGTTCCTCCAGTTCCTCGAAATTGATGAATACCGTCAACTGTTCCTTCAGGATTTTAGCCGCGAAAGCGACGGCATCGAGTGGAAGCACGCTGCCATCTGTCCAGACTTCAAAGGTCAATTTATCATAGTCGGTTCTTTGCCCGACACGGGCGTTGGTGACTACATAGCTCACTTTCCGGATGGGTGTAAACACAGCGTCAATCGGAATGGTTCCGATGGGTTGCTCTAAGTTGTCCTGCCTTTCCGCCGGGACATACCCTTTCCCCGTTTGAACCACCATCTCCATTTTCAAGGAGCCGTCCTTGGACAAGGTGGCAATATGCAAATCAGGATTAAGGATTTCCACCTGATCATCGGTAATGATATCACCGGCAGTGACCGCCCCTGCCCCTTCAGCCTCAATCCGGATTGTCCTGGGCTCCTCCTGATGTACTTTCAGGCGAACTTCTTTGAGGTTCAGGATGATATCGGCCACATCCTCAGTTACGCCCGGGATGGAACTGAATTCATGCAAAACACCATCAATTTTTACCGCCGTTATGGCCGCTCCCTGCAAAGACGATAAGAGGACGCGACGGAGGGCATTACCCAGTGTTAGACCGAGGCCGCGCTCCAGAGGCTCACAATCATACTTGCCAAAAAACGGGTCACGGCTCTCAGGATCAATCTCTATCTTGCTTGGTTTTATCAAATCTCTCCAATTTTTATGCATGGTCTTTCCTCACGAAGATAAGGAGCTCACGAATTAATAGATTACTTGGAATAAAGTTCAACAATAAGCTGCTCCTCAATTGGCATGGTCAAGTCTTCCCGAACAGGATATGCCATAACGTTTCCGGCAAAATTGTCGCGATCAAGTTCCAGCCATTGAGGAATCCCCCGGCGAGCCACGGTTTCTAGAGACTCTGAGATCAGGGGCATTTCCCGGCTCTTCTCTTTCAGAGTGACCTGGTCGCCTACCTTGACCAGATAGGATGGTATATTGACCTTTTTGCCGTTGACCATGAAGTGTTTATGGGTCACAAGTTGACGAGCCTGCTGCCTGGAACTGGCAAATCCGAAGCGGTATACGATATTGTCCAATCGGCGCTCGAGCAGTACAAGCAGATTAGTACCGGTGATACCCTGCTGGCGCTCCGCTTTGGAAAATTGCAGCCGGAATTGTTTCTCCTGAAGGCCGTACATTCGTTTTACCTTCTGTTTCTCACGAAGCTGGGTGCCATAATCTGAAACTTTAAACCGTGGTCTCGTGTGTTGTCCCGGCGGAAAATTGCGCCGTTCAACCGCGCATTTATCCGAGTAACAACGGTCACCCTTTAGAAACAGTTTCATTCTTTCTCGCCGGCAGCGCCGGCAAACCGAATCAGTATATCTGGCCAAATCTAAAACCTCCGTTACTTTAACGAATTAAACTCTTCGTCGTTTAGGCGGCCGGCAGCCATTATGGGGGATGGGAGTGACATCCCGAATGACACTCACGTTCAGCCCAACCACCTGCAAAGCCCTCAGGGCCGCTTCCCGGCCCGGTCCCGGGCCTTTAATGAATACCTCGACCGAGCGCATGCCATTCTCCATAGCCTTGCGGCCGGCCTCTTGCGCAGCCAACTGAGCGGCAAAAGGCGTTGATTTACGAGACCCTTTGAATCCTTGTGTACCGGCGCTGGCCCAGGCCACCGTGCCTCCATCCATATCGGTAATAGTGATGATGGTATTATTAAAAGTGGACTGTATATGAGCCACACCGTTGGGAATATTCTTTTTTTCCCTTCTTCTCGAACCTTTCTTTCTAACTTTAGCCATCGTACCCCCGTAAGTTTACTTTTTCCTTCTGCCTACGACAGATCGGCGCGGTCCTTTGCGGGTTCTGGCATTAGTATGAGTCCTCTGACCCCTGACGGGCAGTGACCTCCTATGCCGTAAACCCCGGTAGCAGCCAAGGTCCATTAGCCGTTTGATATTCATAGTGACTTCACGTCTCAAATCACCCTCGACCTTGACGTCACTATCAATAATCTTTCTGATATTAGTGACTTCTTCCTCGGTCAAATTGTCGGCCTTGGTGTTAAAATCCACTCCGGCATTTGACAGGATGTCTTGAGATGAGGATCGGCCGATACCGTAAATATAAGTAAGGGCTATTTCGACCCGTTTATTCTTTGGTAAGTCAACACCTGATATTCTGGGCACTTTGGATAACCTCCTGGCCTAGCCTTGCCGCTGCTTGTGCTTGGGGTTCTCACAGATAACCCGCACTACGCCTTTACGCCGCACGATTTTACATTTATTACACATTTTTTTTACCGAGGCCCTAACCTTCATTATGATCTCCGTTTAATTCCAATACGGCCTGTCCCATGGCTGAACCTGGAAATCAGCCTAAGATTCCAACAACCCGGCCGAAGATTTCCTGTATCTTCCCAACCCCGTCCACGGGTCTTAACAGGCCCTTGTCCTTGTAATAATCTATCAAGGGCTGAGTCTCGTTCGCGTAAACCTCCAGACGAGAACCGACCGTGGTCTCATTATCGTCATCCCGTTGATAAAGTTCGCCGGAGCATTTATCGCATACACCTTCTTTTTCCGGCGGTTCGAACATGATGTGGTATCCCTGCCCGCATTGGCGGCATGTCCGTCTGCCGGTAAGCCGTGCTATCAGTTCTTCGTTAGGAACTTCGATACTGATAACGGCGTCTATCCCGGATCCGTCAGAGGCTAAAATCTTAGTTAAGGCCTCAGCCTGGGCTACTGTCCGCGGGAAACCGTCCAGCATGTATCCTTTCCGGCAATCGTCTTCCTTGAGCCGATTAGCCGCAATCCCGATCACAACATCATCGGGCACCAATTTTCCCGCGTCCATATATTTCTTTGCTTCGAGGCCGAGATCTGTCTTGGCCTTCAGATTCGCCCGTAAAATATCACCGGTCGAGATTTGAGGTATGCCGTATTTCTCGACCAGCATCTTAGCCTGGGTACCCTTCCCGGCTCCGGGAGGTCCTAATAGAATAAGATTCATCACGGCCCCTTCACAAGATTTTTAGGCTCTGCTCCGCAGACTACCGGCCATTCCACCCTTCATGAAGCCTTCGTAGTGCCTGGTTAACAGGTGCGTCTCGATCTGCCCCACCGTATCCAAGGCTACACCAACCACGATTAAAAGCCCGGTCCCGCCAAAATAAAAAGGTACATTGAACTGGCCGATCAATATGGCGGGGAGCACACAAACGGCCGAGACATAAACGGCCCCGCCGAACGTAACCCTGGTCAGAACACGGTCAATATATTGGGATGTCGGTTTACCCGCTCTTATTCCGGGAATAGAACCACCGTTTTTATTTATGTTTTCGGCCAGATCCACGGGATTAAAAGTAACGGCCGTATAAAAATAAGAGAAGAAAAAGATAAATCCAACGAACAGCACATTATAAAGCAGCGCTCCAGGGGATAGCAGATTGGCCACCGTCTCCATAAATGGAACCTGTATGAATTGAGCGATTGTGGCCGGAAAGACTAATATGGCCGAAGCGAAAATAGGTGGAATAACACCGGATGGATTTATTTTCAACGGAAGGTGCGTATTCTGTCCCCCATATACCCGGCGGCCTACCACTCTTTTCGCGTATTGAATGGGGATACGCCGCTGACCTCTTTCGCAAAAAACTATGAATCCGACAACGGCCACGGCAAAGACGCCCAATCCCAAGATGAGGATCGGTCCCATCTCCCCGGTTCTCATAAGTTGAAATACTTTGACTACCGCTCCCGGGAACTGGGATATAATTCCAGCGAAAATGATGAGTGAGATTCCATTTCCGATACCGCGATCGGTTATGCGCTCGCCCAGCCACATGATAAAGGCCGTACCCGAAGTAAGGGTTAAAACGGTCATTATCCGAAAAGACCAACCCGGATCTAACACCACCATGGCCCCACTGGGACCGCTCATTTTTTCCAGTCCCACGGCAATGGCGAATCCTTGTATAACAGCCAGGACAACCGTGCCGTAACGGGCATACTGGGTGATTTTTTTACGTCCCGCCTCTCCCTCTTTTTTCAACTGCTCGAGATGAGGGATGACCACGGTCAACAGCTCAAGGATAATCGAGGCTGAAATATAAGGCATGATACCCAGGGCGAAAACGGAAAACTGCCGCCAGGCCCCGCCGGCAAACATATCCAGCAGTCCGAGGATGTTGGCCCGCTCAAAGAAAGTGGCCAGGACTTCCGTGTCCACACCGGGAGTGGGGACATGCACCCCGATACGGTAAATAGCCAGAAAGAGCAGAGTAAAAAGAACTCTTTTCTTGAGTTCTTGAATCCGAAAAATATTTTGGAATCCACCTATCAAAATATCACCCAGAAATTAATTCGATTGATCCACCCGCGGCTTCGACCGCTTCCTTAGCCGGGCCCGAGACGCCGTGAATCTTGACCGTTAAGGGTCTGTCTATCTGACCCTGACCTAAAAGCTTGACTCTCACACCGGGTTTTTTAATTAATCCGCTGGCGGCCAGATTCTCCGGATCGATTACACTGCCGGCTTCAAACCTTGATAAATCCCTCAAATTGATGATGGAGGATTTCTTCCTGAAAATATTGGTGAAACCTCTCTTCGGCAGCCGACGCTGCAACGGCATCTGGCCGCCCTCGAACCCGGGACGAACGCCGCCCCCGGATCGAGAATTATAGCCTTTATGACCCCGGCCAGCGGTCTTTCCCAACCCGGAACCGCTGCCTCGGCCGATTCTCTTTTTTTTCTTGCGGGACCCGGCGGGCGGTTTAAGTTCGTGAAGACGCATATTTCCTACTCTCCGACCTTGACCAAGTGGGAGACCTGCTTGATCATACCCCTGATTTCAGGGGTGTCTTTATGAACAACAGTCTTGTTTATTTTGGTCAGCCCCAAGGCCCGTATGGTTCGGCGG
>JAZGHI010000011.1:0-4121 GCA_036480955.1 Candidatus Adiutricales bacterium | reverse complement strand
CTTGACAAATATCATCCTCCATTTCTAAATTGACAGATCATGACCGAAATTACCTTACAAGATCAGATGGAAAAAATTCGTGGTTTCGAAAAGGGATACCGGGCCGCGCAAGTATTAAACCAGGGCGCCAGTCTTTTCTTGATGCAGACTCTGGGCGGGGCCGGGGAGGGGATGACGGTTAGTGACCTGTCCATGAGACTCATGCTGTACGAGCCTTTTGTCCGGATCTGGTGTCAGACCGCGTATCATTTCGATATCTTAGACTGCGGTGAGTCCGGCCGATTCAGTCTTCAGCCGTTTTTGGCCGAAGTTCTGGGTATGGATTCCGGACTGGATCGGGGTCTTCCGGATGTCTTTGGGCCGCACCTGATGGGTGAGGGCGAAGGCGGGGATCAAAATCTGATGAATTATTTCCGGACCGGACAGCCGGTCAGGGCGGGTAAAACTGCGGCGGAATCACGGGCCACCCAGGAGGCGACCAAGGGCGTTTCCGTAATCTTTTTTTCAATGATTCTTCCTAAGTACCAGGAATTGAAACGCTTGATGGACAAGGGAATTAAATTTCTAGACGTCGGTTGCGGAAGCGGGTATTTTATAGCCGAGTTGGCCAGCGCTTTTAAAGACAGCAAATTTGTGGGCATCGATCCTGATATCCATGGCCTAACCCGGGCCGAAGAAGCCGTCATGCAATTCGGGCTTGATGAGCAAATAAGCATAGAGGATATGGCGGCGGAAGAGATACCTTTTGAGGATGAATTCGATATGATCTCCATGGTGGCTACGCTGCACGAAATCCCGCCGGAGGTTCGGGAAGAAGCCGTAAGACGAGTTTATCGGGCCTTAAAGAAAGAAGGTTTTCTCCTGATACTTGATTTTCCTTATCCTGGTAGTATCCAGGATTTTAGAAACCCGAGATACGATTTCGGGATAATCGAGCAGTACTTCGAGGCCCCGCAGGGAATCCTGCATTTGAATGCCGATCAACAGAATGAATTACTGACCGGGGCGGGCTTTAAGGACATTCAGCGGACGGACGTGGGTGATGGGACGTTTGATTTTATCTTGACCAGGAAGTAAAAAAAGCTACTGGTTTTATTTGGGCCGTTTTTCATTCAAATACGCGCAAAGTAGTAGGGGCGGATTTAGGATCCGCCCCTGGTTTTAACTCTTTCCCGTATTTTAGTTTACCACTCGGGTACTCCTTCATCGACCAATTTATTCATCACTACTTCGTAATGATGATCTGTGTCGCCGCAGTGGAATTCCCAGGATTTTACTTTCCGGAAAAACAGACCTATGTCGTATTCCCGCGTGGTGCCAATACCTCCGTGTATCTGGACGGCCCGGTCGGTGATGAACTTGTAATTCTCATTTATCATAGCCTTGAGAACAGAGGCCTCCATGGAAAAGTCCTCACCTTCATCGATCAGGTAAGCTACTCGATATAAGTAGGTAGAAAGAGGATCGTAGGCAATAAGCATATTAGCCATATAATGCTGGATAGCCTGAAATCCACCGATGGGTTTTTCATACTGTACGCGTTCTTTGGCGTAGGCAGCGGTCATATCGATGCAGACCTTGCAGCCACCTACCATCTCAGCCGCTCTAGCCACGGCGGCCTTGGCCGTCACACTTTCGAGCACATCCCAACCCTTACCCGGCGCGTCTCCGAGCAAGGTGGCCTTCGCGTCTTTAAAAATAACCTCACAGGAGTTGTCCATGGCGATGGTCGGCATCTTTGTGGCTGTAACGCCAGGTTCGTCGGTGTCAACGAGGAATAGGGAGACACCCTCGGGTGTTCTGGCGGCCACGACTAATTTCTGGGCTATATTGGCGTCCACCACGAACATTTTTATGCCGTTCAACACGTATTGATCGCCGTCGGCTTTAGCCTCCATCTCGATACCTGTTTCCAGGTAACTCCCGCTTTCTTCATATTGTGCCAGGGCCATGATCAGACTGCCTTCGGCTATCTGGGGTATGAGTTCCTCTTTCTGCGCCTCGGTTCCGCCTTCAAGGAGGGCCAGACCGCTCTGAATAACCGTGGAAAAGAAAGGACTGGGTAAGAGCGTTTTCCCTATTTCTTCCTGGATTATGGCCAGATCCATAAACTGTCCTTCATACCCTCCGTATTTTTCAGGAAAGAGTAGTCCTGTCCAGCCCAGTTCAGCAATTTGCTGCCATAGACCAGGCGAGTAACCTTCTTCGCTTTCCTCTATCCGCTTAACCTCACTGAAAGGACATTCGTTGGATAGAAATTTAGCCGCTGAGTCCCTCAGCATATTTTGTTCAGACGTAAACGACAGATCCATTGTTTCCCTCCTTATTTGTATCTTGGGAGCTCTAGGCCAACCCAGGCGATGATGTTACGTTGAATTTCATTGGAACCGGCGCAGATGGTGCTCCCGATGGAGACCTGGTAACCGTCGCACATAGCTCCGTTCAAAGGCGCCCAAACCGACGGTTCGAGTTGGCCGTATAGGCCCATGATTTCCGTGGCCTCACTGACCATACGCTGACGCAGTTCGGAACTGAAGACCTTTGTCTCGGAGGCGGCGGATGGTGAGAAAAGCAGGTTCCCGCCTTCTTGCAGAGCGGCGATTTTGTATGAGAGCGATCGCCCGATCTCAATATCCATCCACATTTTGGCCAATTTCCTTCTGACTGAAGGATGCTCGGTCAGGGGTTTACCATCCCGTTTGGTAGTCTTGGCGTATTCCAAAATTCTTTCGAAGGTCCGCTTTAACCCGGCGTAGCTCCCTGCCCCCGATCTCTCGAAGTTCATGGAGACGCGGGTTAGTTTCCAGCCTTCGTTTTCCGGCCCCACTCTCTCTTCGACCGGAATCCTGACGTCGGTAAAAAAGACCTCATTGGTGATATGCATTCCGTTCAGGTAGAGGATGGGCCTTATTTCGACTCCCGGGGTGCTCAAATCGAGATTGAAGACCGAAAGGCCGCGGCTTCTCTTGGATTTCGGATCGGTACGCGCCAGCATAAACATGTAATCCGCATTATGGGCAGCCGTGGTCCATGTCTTCTGGCCGTTGATCACGTAATAGTCTCCGTCTCTAATGGCCATGGTTGATAGGTTAGCCAGATCCGAACCGGCGTTAGGTTCACTCCACCCCTGGCAGTACTGAACCTCAGCCTTGGCGATAGGAGGCAGAAACCTTTTCTTTTGCTCCTCAGTACCGTACAGCATAATACTGGGGGCAAACATCCTGACGCCGAATCCATCTATCCCCGGAGAGCCATGGTAGGCCATCGCTTCACTAAAGAGCATCTGGTCTATTGTCGGCGCCTCAAGGCCGCCGTACTCCTTAGGCCAGGCCATGACGTTCCATTTCTTCTCGGCGAGTTTTTTCATCATATAGCGGGAAAATTTCAATCCCTCCGGCGTGGCCGTCCCTTCCAGACCGCCGCCGGCATCTTTGGGCGCGTTGGCCATTTCCGCGGCGAAAAAATCATTAAATGTTTTCTTCAAAGCTAGCTGTTCTTCAGTTAATTTATAATCCATTGCCTCATCCCTCCTTCTCTTTAAATGTCTCGGTACGAGGACAGAGTAAAATTCCAGACATGTGGACAATTGTTAAAATCTATAAAGGTCCGTTTCTGAAGTTACTCCTCGAGTTAATATGTCACGTTGATATTTAACTGTTTTAATCAGGTAAAGATACATCAAAGGGCTGGTATTCTGTCAAGCCTTTTTTCCGTATCCATAGGATTGTTTGTGTTACAACCGGCCGAGTTATATGAGATAAGATCATTTGGGGCAATGGAAGGCTAAAAAAGAAAGCCTTCCGGTCGATTCGGCCGGAAAGCTTTAATTACTTGAATAAACTTATAAAAGAGAGAGAAATTCTATTTCGTTGATGATTCTTTAAGAGGTATTCTCGCTCGAATCCAGAAACTGTTTATAGTTGTACAGGTTAGATAGTACCAGGGCGGCTGATTCTTATGCTCAAGACACCTCCCAAGTCTTCAGAGTTTAAGCGGGCTTACCCGGCGGGTGAAAAGAATCGCGTCGGCCTGCTCCGCCACTTTTGCCTTGAATATAAGATTATACATGTGGACTACGTCCGACGTCTTTTTATAAAGGCGTGCTTGCGGATCATTGCTTA
>JAZGHI010000010.1:0-5432 GCA_036480955.1 Candidatus Adiutricales bacterium | reverse complement strand
AACCCATCTTCGAACAATAAACCGGCTTATCCTGCCCAATGAGGTGCATCAATATGGGCAGTCCGCCTGAATGGTCCATCTCAGTATGATTGCTGATGACGTATTCTATTTTTTTGGGATCGACCAGTTGGCCTATGGCCTCGAACATCTGATCAGTAAACTCTTTTTTAACAGTATCGATGAGGGTTATTTTTTCATCGAGGATTAGAAAGGCGTTATAGGTAGTTCCCTGATAGGTAGCGTAACCGTGGAAATCCCTTATGTTCCAGTCAATAGCACCAACCCAATAGATAGCCTCACTCACTTTAACCGGCTTCATCCTCATCCTCCTATTCTTAACCATCCTATGGGGGATTATGCAGCGGTAGGCTGACCTTTATCCTGGTACCTTGGCCTTCATCGCTGGAAATTGAAAATGATCCACCATGGTGATCTTCGATGATTCTTTTTGAGATCGGCAGGCCAAGGCCGGTTCCTCGGCGTTTGGTAGTAAAGAACGGGGTCAAGACCTTTTCAATATCTTCCTCTGAAATACCTGGACCGTCGTCGGTGATGATTATTTCGGCTTCATTACCTGAAAGGCGGGTTTCTATGGAGAGTGTCCCATTTTCTTCCAAGGCCTCGATACAATTCTTAATCAGATTGAGGAAGACCTGTTTGAGCTTTCGCCTGTCACCTATTACTTGAAGACTCCGGGCTTCAAAGGTTTTTATTACGGTCAGGCCTTTTTTCTTACATCTCTCCCCGGTCAGTTCACAGGTTTCCTGAAGGATTTCGTTAATATCCAATCGTTCAAGATTTAATTGCCGGGGCAGATAGAGCTCATTCAGTTCGTGTACCATTTCTTCCAATCTACCTACTTCCTCGGCAATAATACTTAATTTTTTTTGCCTTTCCTCCAGTTTTTCGCGCTTTAACAATTGTCGGGCAAACCCGCCGATCATCATCAACGGATTTTTTATCTCATGGGAAATCTCGGCCACCACCTGTCCTAAAGCGGCCAACTTCTCGGCGCGCCGGAATTGTTCCTCGATGGCCTTTTCTTCAGTCAGGTCCCGGACCAGGCCGGTAAAATACAGCCGGCCCTCCACTTCTGAGACCGAAAAAGAGATAAACGCGGGAAATGACTCCCCATTCTTCCGGCTCGCCCTGAGTTCCGTTCCGTGTCCGCTCATCACCGGTTTCCTGCTGTCAATATAGCGGTTAACGGCTTTCCGATGTTCCGCGGGGCAGGTCGGTCCGAGGATCGTGTTCAGGTCCTCACCGATTACCTCAGATATTTTGTATCCGAAAACTCTTTCCGCGGTTTGATTGAACAGAACAATCCGGTGTTCTTCATTTATGGTTACAAAGGCTTCGTTCGTGTTTTCAACGGCGGCTTTGAGAATGGCCAGTTCGAACATTTCACCAGGCTTGGTGCTGGCCGGGTGATTATTTGCCGACGGTTCTGTCTGTTTTTTTCTAGCCAATCAGAATCCCGGTTCTATCTCGCGAAGCGAGGGAAAGATTTATTGTTTTTTGGCTCTTTCGGCTTTAGCGTACTGGTGTCGTAAAAATCTTTACCGTTTTTTCCACGACAATCTCTTATCCGCCTCAAGCCTCAAAGATTATTTCTTTTGTTTTAGCAGCTCGACGCTGATTTTTTTATGGTGACTCAGTTCCTCTTTGACTATCTGGCCGATCAATTCCCGGCCCTGGTTTTCTTCGGTCATATCTTTCATTGACAGAAAGAATACTATGGAATCCTTTTCAAACTCGAGCGCCAGTCTGAGGGCCTCTTCGGCGCTGGAAATACCCGCCAGCCGGCCGTCAAGGTTTTCACTGGTCCTGAATACATGCATATCGGCCATCATTTTTAAATACTGGTCCATCTCGTTATCAGGGTCCCAGACCGTTGTCTCCCTAGCCGAAGGCGGCAGTTTAGCCAGCAGAGAGGCAAAGAGTTCCTTATGCTGGATTTCGGCCAGGCCCAAAGATTTGAACACGGCCTTTACTTCATCGTCATCAGTCTTTTCTCGAACCTTATCGTAAAACAGCTTTCCGTTCTCCTCTATCTCAATCGCAATCTGAAATACTTCGGCCGCGTTAAAAGCGTATAGCATTACCGAATCTCCTTGAGTTATTCCTTTTCAAAATCATCTTTCGAAGCGCCGCAGATGGGGCAGGTCCAGTCATCAGGCAAGTCCTCAAAAGCGGTACCGGGTTCCACGCCGTTGTCCGGATCACCTTCCGCCGGGTCGTAAACATAACCGCAGATCGTGCAAACATAACTATCCATGTGCTTAAGCCTCCTGTGTAAAATGCGGTGGTAGCCGGCCGAAAAAGCTGTCTATATCAAGCCTTAAACTCGTTACCCCCATTACTCACGGATCTTTCGCTTCCAGAATATCACCAGACCATCTTGACCGAATGAAATCTGGATCAATTCCCAACCGCTGTTACCCTGCTCGTTCAAGATATCGGCCAGGTGCCGAATCTGAAGGTCCGGGATGTTTTCCAGGTTGCATTCACCGGAATCCGTGCAGTAAATATGCAGTTGGGAAATTTCCTTCACTGAGTGTTTTGTTATTTCATATTCAAAAAATTCCATTGCGTTTCTCTGATAGTGACCTTAATACCTTCAAGTTAAAATATTAATGGCACATTTTAGCTTTTTCAAATTATTAACCGTCCGCTACATACGGCGGTTCACTCACTCGCCTAGACGGTGACTTCACCTCTGTTCCGCGCTGATGCTGTTGCTAGATCTCCTTGATACCCATCATACTAAAACTTAAAAAAACAATAATCAACCTTGCCGAGAAAAACCCTAACCTCTACGAAGTACAAAAAATCCCTCCGATGAACCGCCCGCTGGTTACGCATCTCTGGCCTGACGGTAGAGGGGAGACATGGACCTTAAGGTCGAGACCACCCTGGACAATTCTTCCAGGAATCTATCTATATCCGCCTCTGTAGTTTCCTTTCCAAAGCTCAGAACCAAGGTCCCTTGCGCGTCGGCAAAATCACGGCCTATGGAAAGAAGCACGTGTGATGCTCGAAGGGCCCCGGCGGCGCAGGCCGACCTGGTAGAAGCGGCAATACCCTCATCATCCAGCATGAGTACGATGCCTTCACCCTCGATGAATTGGATCGAGACCGAGACCAGATGGGGCAGGGAATGTTCAGGGTGTCCGTTAATATATATGTCGGGAATGTTTTCTTTCAGCCCTTTTATCAATTTTTCCTTGAGCCTGCCGGTGGCCTTGACTCGGTCATCCATATCGCGGCGGGCCAGATCGGCGGCCAGACCCATGCCTATAATACCTACCAGATTTTCGGTCCCGGCCCTCTTATTATTTTCCTGTACACCGCCATCCAGGAGGGGCCACAGCCCGGTTCCCCGGCGGATGTAAAGCCCGCCCACACCGGATGGCCCGTAAAACTGGTTGGCCGAGAAGCTGAGCAAGTCCACGCCCAGATCCTGTACGTCGATGGGGACAACGCCTACGGAGGTAACGGCGTCTGAATGAAAGATCACCTTTTTTTCCCGTGTTATCTCGGCAATCTCTTTAATGGGCTGGATAGTCCCGATCTCGTTATTGCCGTGCATGATTGTTACCAGGATGGTATCCTCTTTAATGGCCGCGGCCACGTCATCCGGGTCCACCCGGCCATACTCATCCACGGAAACCGAGGTCACCTTATAGTCCAGCATTCTCAGGCGACGTATGGACCTGAGGACAGCGTTATGCTCTATATTGGAGGTTACGATGTGATTTCCCTTCTCGGCCTTGGCCATGACCACCCCTTTTACAGCATGGTTAATGGACTCTGTGCCGCCTGAGGTAAATACGATTTCTTTAGACACGGCGCTATTGATCAAACCGGCCACGGATTCTCTGGCTTTCTCGAGCGCCTCGGTGGCTTCATCACCCAACTGGTTGGCGCTGGAAGGGTTACCGTAGCTCTTTCTGATGGCGTCGATCATGGCTTCCTGGACTTCCGGCAGAAGGGGATTGGCCGATATATAATCTAAATTGATCAAACTCATAACGGTCTGCCTATTCTTCAATTTCAATAGGCTGGGAGCAATTGGTGCAATATTCAGCCCCGCTGGATACTTGGGTGTCGCAATAAGGACAGTAGCATTGCGCCCCTTCCTCGTGTACGTGTTCCTCTTTTTTAGACAGCTCGGCTCCCGTTTTTCCCGCTTTCCGGTCCTCATAATCTTTGATGGCCATCTGAAGCGCGTCGGCCCCTAGGTTAGAACAGTGCAGTTTGTTCTTTGGCAGACCCTCAAGGGCCTCAGCCACGTTCTTATTCGTAATCTTTTTGGCTTCCTCAAGGGTCTTGCCCTTGGCCATTTCGGTTAACATACTTGAGACGGCAATAGCCGCTCCACACCCAAAAGTCAGAAATTTAATGTCTTTTATTCTTTCTTCAACAACCTCGATGCTTATGGCCATTATATCGCCGCATACAGGATTTCCCACCTCACCGATCCCATCAGCGTCCTTTATCTCGCCTACGTTCCGCGGATTCTTGAAATGATCTTTTACAACGTCTGAGTACATAACTCTAACCTCCGGCAGTTATCGTCAATTTAGTTTCAGTTACCGACCGTCTTTCTCCGTAAACTTACTCATGCCCAATCGAAAATCAAGTAAAATCACTTAGTCAAAGAATAATCATGCTGTTAACTCGCGCCGGTCGGCCATATCCACCAACAGCCTCTCGCGGGCTCTATCCAGACCCAGGGCCTGGCGTTTTTGGTCGATATGAGCGATCATCATTCTGGCCATCTCATGCGGATCGGCCGTAAATCCCCACTTGCCCAGGCCTTCTTTTTCCAGACCACTAAAAAGCAGATCATAAAACTTGGTCTCTTCGACGATAGGGAAAGTAACCCCGAAAACAGTAAAAACCCCTGAGGCCACAAAATATTGGCCGATAGCGATGGCCTTCTCACTCATCCATTCCGGGGCCGCTCCGGCCACAGGCAGATCGGCCAGGCTGTCACCCAGGCCGCCTACGCGGACCATTTCCGACGCAGCGATCAGGATGCGGCTGTTATCCACACACGCGCCCATCCCCAAAACCGGGGGCATGCCCACCGTTTCGCAGACTTCCTGGAGCCCCGGTCCGGCGAGATGAGCCGCCTCCGGCAAGCAGAGGCCGGCTTTTATCAGGGCGATCTGGGCGCAACCCGTCTGGAGAACCAGCACGTCGTTTTTGATAAGCTCCTTGACCAGTTCGACGTGGACCCAATCCTGTTTAACCCGCGCGTTATTACACCCCACCACGCCGGCCACGCCCCGAATCCGGCCGTTGATGATGTTTTCATTGAGAGGGTCGTATGAACCCCTGAAAGTACCTCCCAGCATGTAGTTAATTGATTCATAAGAAAATCCGACTATACCCCTGTCCCGGCGGGAGGGAATTTCAACGGG
>JAZGHI010000009.1:0-8288 GCA_036480955.1 Candidatus Adiutricales bacterium | reverse complement strand
GGCCTCCGACTCCTCGCCCGTATAGTCCTCGCTGGGCAGAGGGGGGATTCTGCCTAATATTTCCAGCACGCGTAGAATCTGGGCCAGACTGTCCTCCGGCTTCTGTTGGTGGGTCTGAATAACGAGTTCGGGTTTCTCCGGAATTTCATACGGGCAATTGATACCGGGCAGATGTTGGATCTCACCCGCTAGGGCCTGGCGGTATAAACCTTTCGAATCTCTCTTCCGGCATACTTCCAGGGGGCAATCGAGATAAACTTCGACATAATCATTAATTTCCGCCCTGGCTTCTTCCCTGATATTCTGGAAGGGAGAGATGGCTGCCGCGACCAGTACCACGACGCCATTTCGAACCAGGAGTCTGGTTACAAAGCTCATTCTTCTTAGGTGGGTTTCACGGTCCTTCCTGGAAAAACCCAAATCCCCGCTTAGCCTTTCACGTATCTCACTCCCATCGAGGATCTCTACGGGTAAACCCCTTTCCAGCAGTTCTTCTTCCAGCAGGCTGCTTAAAGTGGTTTTTCCGGAAGCGCTGAGGCCCGTAAACCATACACAAAAGCCCTTATTCATCTTCAGCCCTTAAGCTTTCTCCTTTTCAACTGCTCGATCACACGGGATGATTTCAGCTCGTGGCCTAAAGTATAGGTAATATAGGCCCTTAAGAAAGGCCCTGCCTCATCGAGAACCCTGGGAGCCGTCCTGACCCTGTCTATTTTTTCCAGGTCCAGGGTCAGGGCCAGGTCCATCAGCTTAATTGTGCCCGGGGAGATGGGAAATCCCGAGGGTACACAGGTTTTACAGGCCACGCCTCCCTGTTTCGGGTTCAGGACCAGGTCCTGCCCCGCCAGGGCCGGCTGGCCGCATACAGGACATCCGGAAATACTCGGGCCAAAACCCGTCAAGGCCAGAATTCGTATTTGAAAAATAAAGGCGGCTTCCTCGGGTTGTCTTCCGGAGTCAAAACGATCGAGACACCAGAGGAGGAGTCTGAAAACTGCCGGTACAGGATCAAGCGGCGCACAGAGCCCGTCTACGAGTTCCAGCGCGTACCCGGCCTGGGCCATCCTCTCCACGTCCCGGGTTATGCTCTCATAGTTCTTTAAAAGCTCGCCCCTCTCCAGCCGAACCAGTTCCCGGTTCCTGGAGGCGGTAAACTCAAGCTCCACCAGAGACAAGGAAGTAAGGACGTTCCCGAACCGTTTTACGCTTTTCCGTCCGTGTTTGGCCATACCGCCGACCTTACCGGACTCAGGCGTCAGAAAATTAACAATCAGGTCGGCTTCGCCATAATTAGTACGCCTGAGAATTACGGCCTGGGATTTATGGCGCCCTGTTTCCATGGTTTTGTCTCAGGATTCAGGAGAAATCCGTTTTGCGGGAAAAAATTAATTCTGATCGGGTGCAGGCAGGATTACTTCTTTCACCTGGCCGGATATACCGAGTGGAGGAAGAGGCCGGCCATCCAGGACGACCTTAAGCCCCCCGGCATTACCCAGCCTTAATTTGAACTGATTCTTCGCCTGCCAGGACATGGTCTGACCGGGACGGAGGAGATACTGGGCAATTTTTTCATCGTCAATGTAAATTCTCAGCCAGGTTTCTTCAGTGGCCAATACTTCCAGAGTATGCCCGCTCCCGGTCACGGCCGGCTCTTCCGGCTCTACCCCGGCCTCCTTAATCTCCTCTTTTACGGGAGCTGGTTCTGAATATACGGCTGATTCTGGTTGACTGTCACTCTCCTGCCCGGCCGGGGCCTCCTCTATGGCGGCAGGGGCGGCCTCCTCTATGTAGGCAGAAGCGGCCTCCTCTTCCTGCTTGGGGACTTCTTTTTTGACGGGTTCGACCCTTACCACGGGTTCCGGAGTAATCTGAGCGGTGGGTTCTTCGCTCTTATAGAAAAAATAATAGCCGCCAGCGAGAAGCAACACCGCGAAGATCAATGCCAGGACCAGCACGGCTAGAGGGCTTGACGGTTTCTCAGTCCCGATGGATACGGCCAATTCGAGCGGCTCGCCTTCTAAAACGCGCGAATCACCATATTCCTGGAGCAGTTGTTCTTCATCCAGGCCCAATTCCCTGGCGTAAGCCCTGATAAAGCCTTTCACGTACACCGGGGCCGGCATCCGGCTCTCGTTACCCGACTCCAAATCCTCAATAATATGGGCAGGGATTCTGGTTGCCTTAGCGACATCCTTGGGCGTCAAACCTTTCTCCTGCCTTGATTTTTTAAGGCTTTCCCCAAAACTTTCTAAAAGGTCGCCCACGATGAAAATGCCTCCTTGATTATGGATAAATCCTGTCCATCATTCTAGGAAAGGGTATGGCCTCCCGCACATGTTTTAGTCCGCAGATCCAGGCTAGAGTCCGCTCGAGTCCCATTCCGAATCCTGAGTGAGGGACCGATCCGTAGCGTCTGAGATCAAGATACCATTCCAGAGGTTCTCGGGGAATATTTTCTTCGGCCATCCGGCTTAAAAGAGTTTCGAAATCGTCCTCTCTCTGTGATCCGCCTATTATCTCACCATATCCTTCCGGAGCGAGAACATCAACACATAAAACCAGTCTGGGGTCGTTCGGATCGGACTTCATATAGAACGCTTTAGCCTCGGCCGGATAACGGTGGACCAGGACCGGGCCGTCCTGTTCAGCGGACAGCATTGTTTCATCGGTCGCGCCAAGGTCCTGCCCCCAATCCAGGCCG
Source organism: Candidatus Adiutricales bacterium (assembly GCA_036480955.1). GTDB lineage: Bacteria > Desulfobacterota > Desulfarculia > Adiutricales > JAFDHD01 > JAZGHI01. Next base: position 5,587 of record JAZGHI010000009.1, on the reverse strand, counting down.
CTGCCCATACTTTTCAGTTTATCCAATGCTTCCTGGTATGAGAGACGCAAGTATGGACTTTTTATCCTCTCCAGTTTGCCGGCGTCTCTCTCTAAAACGTCCAGTTCGGCACGCTTGTTTTCCAATACGCGGCTCAGGATATGATTAATGAGATCTTCAGCGAGGCTCATGATATCTTCCAAATCCGCGAAGGCCATTTCCGGCTCCACCATCCAGAATTCCGTGAGATGGCGTCTTGTCTTGGATTTTTCCGCGCGAAAAGCAGGACCGAAGGTATACACGCGGCCCAGGGCCATGGCCCCGGCTTCAGCGTACAATTGGCCGCTCTGGGTTAAATAGGCCTGGCCGTATTTGAAATAATCCACGGCGAACAAAGAGGCAGTTCCCTCGCACGCCGAAGGTGTAAAAACAGGCGCGTCCAATCTGATGAACCCGAGTTCGTCGAAAAAGTCGCAGATAGCGCGGATCAATTCAGCGCGAATCCGCATTATGGCTTCCTGCTTCCGCGACCGGAGCCAGAGGTGCCTATTCTGCAATAGAAAATCCGGGCCGTGCTCCTTGGGCGTAATCGGATATTCCTCGGCAATGGAGACAGGTTTTACGTCCTTAAGGATCAACTCATGGCCTCCCGGCGCTCGTTGGTCAGCCTTTACCAATCCGGTTATTTCCAATGAAGATTCACGTGTCAGTTTATTAAATAAGTCAAAGATCTCTTCCGGTACATCGGCCCTGCTCATTACAGCCTGCAAAATCCCGGTTCCGTCCCGCAGCAGTAAAAAACGGATCTTACCGCTTTTACGCTTGTTATAGAGCCATCCCTTGCACGTTACTATTTCCTCCACGTGGTTTTTGAGATCCTCGATTCTTATCCACGGATTCAGCACAATCCCGGCTCCATTATAGTTTTATTTCGATGACCGATTTTTCCCGAATATCCTTGAACCTTTTTTCGAATCTCTTTTTCAATTCCTCCTGCTCGAGGATTTCCTGGATTTCTCTCTGAGCCCTGATAAATATCTTTTCTTCCTTATCCAGTCTCTGCACGAGCTGAAGTATTTGAACAGTTTGTCCCAGCTTGAGGGGCCGTGTAATTTGACCGTCTTCCAATCCCTCCAGCGCCTCTCGAAAGACTCTGGCCAGATCTGACAGCGAAACCAGCCCCATATCACCGCCGATTCTAGCGTTTTGGTCTTTCGAAAATTTACGCGCCGCTTCCGGAAAATCCATTCCTGCCTTTATCTTATCGGCTATATCCGCGGCCTCATTCAATGTTTTCCGGATATCATTCTCAGAAGCGCCCATCGGTATCCTGAGCATAATATTTCGCAGATGGAGCTTATTCTCGACCTTATACTCATCGAGATGAGCTTTATAATACGATCTGATAGCGTCTTTAGATATTATTATCCGCGGCCGCATAGTCTTTTCGACCAGTTTCATTTTGTTCAACTGGTCGCGGATGTCTTCTCGAACCAGGGCCATGGTCATACCCGTCCGCCTCACATCAGCTTCAAATTGCTCCTGGGTCAGGCCATTGGATTTTTTAATCCTTTCTATGGCCTCGTCCACTTCCTCTTCACTAACCACTATTTTAAGGTCTATGTTCCCTTGTTCGATCAATTTCATATCTATAAGGGAATTAAGAACATTTTTACGTAGCTCCTCGATCCGGGCCTGGTCTTGAGTGGGTGATCTTTTAAGATAGACCTCAACCCTTGCGTTGACGTCCTGCATGGTAATGATCTCCCCGTTGACGGTGGCCACTATACGATCGACGATTTTAGCCTCAAGATTCGGGGGGAACAAACCCAGTGCCAGAATAAGACAGGTAAACAGTATTTTGAGAAAAAAATGGTACATATATTAGAGATCCTTTCGATCGGCCGCATTTTCTCGCGGGAGCGCCAGTGAATTCAGATGTGGATTTATTTTTACCGAGGCTTCAAGTCTTGCTTTTTCCACCCATTCCGACAAAACTTTTTCCTCCTGCCCGGCCAGGTATTGCCGGCGCATCACCTCGATTAACCTTTCAGAACTCATTAATTTCGGTGGGTTAATATCCAATACCTTCAGTATGAGATATCCGTAATTACTTTTCACCACATCACTTACCTGACCGGGTTTTGCGTTTCGGAGGGCCCGCGCCATCTCCTCCGGCAGATCTTCCGGATTAATCCATCCATTCGGAGATCGGGTGGAGGACAGGTCCCTTTTAATAGCGCTTTCCCCCACCTTGTTGAAATCGCGGCCCGATCGCAATTGGCGCAGGGCTTTCGCCGCCTCCTTTTGTGTCGCGTACATCAAGTAGTCGAATTTTACCAGGACAGGACGAGTGACCATGGCCTGTTCAGCCAGTTTGGCCGAGAACATCTTGTCCGGTTCCAGGCTGACTCTTGAGGCGGTTATGGCCTTGGAGGCCTTGCCGATTAACAGACTCCGTCTAAGATCCGCCTTCCACTCAGAGAGAAGGGTATATTCCCTGACCAGGGTCTCCTCGAAAGATTGGCCGGGGTAGTCCTTCCTGATCTCTCTTACAACACGGCCCAATTCAGCATCGGAAACACTCAGGCCCAAGACCTCCGCTTCAGCCAGAATCAACTCTTCCTCTATGAGACGATTAAGGACTGCCCTGATTACCCGCTCCGCGTCTTTATATGAATCCCATGAACCCGTGTAAGAATGAAGAGCCTTGTTTAATCTTTCCATTGCGATTTGCCGGCCATTCACCTCGGCGGCGACGTCGGCCTTCATTTCCGGACTGCAACTGTTAAAAACCAGAAAAGAGAACAGTATGGTTAGAAGTATTCCCGGCCGGATCCACTCCACAATCAACCTCACTGGGTTCGTCCGATCTTACCCCAGCTTTTCTTTTATTTCACCTGGATAAGATTAACCCAAATAGCGTGCCTGATCAACCAGTCTTTATTAACTTTCGGGTCTGTCTGTCACCGTAATCTCCTGTAATATGTTTCTGGCCCTTTTTACGCCCTCGAAACCGGACAGGCCGCCCCAGGCCAGAAAAAGACGGCCATCCGGGTAGAGACGGGTCTTGTCGGGATTATCGTTTATCAGTTTAAGAGTTTTGTCGAGGTCGATCCGTCCATTGTCGAGAAAAGTGAAGGTGAATCCGCCTTTGCCCATCTCGAGTTTTTTGACCCCGGCCTTTTTCAAAATAAGCTTCAAATCAATCACCTGCACCAGGTTCTGTACATCCGGGGGCATGGGACCGTAGCGGTCCGTGAGCTCCGCGGATAAGTCGGTAAGTTCTTCCGGGCTCTTCAGAGATGAGAAGCGGCGGTAATGAACGAGCCTCTGCTCAGTATCCGGGATATAAGATTCGGGCAGATAGGCCGACAGGTTTATGACCATTTCCGGCTCCACTTCCTCGACCGAGGTTTCCCCTTTAAGTTCCCGGATGGTCTGCTCGATGAGCTGGACGTACATCTCGTATCCCACCATGGCTATCTGGCCCGACTGGGCCGATCCCAACAGGTTGCCGGCCCCGCGAATTTGAAGATCATGCAGGGCTATTTTAAACCCTGAACCCAGGTCGGAAAAGTCCATCAGAGCCTTCAGCCTTTTACGGGCTGTCCTGGTCAGGCTGTCTTCACTATCTACCAACAGGAAAGCATGGGCCTGAACATCCGACCGGCCGACACGTCCCCTGAGCTGATATATCTGCGCCATACCGAATTTGTCCGCCTTATTGATAATAATTGTGTTGGCCGTGGGTATATCCAATCCGGATTCGATTATGGTGGTGGTAACCAGGACGTCTATCTCTTGATGGAAAAACCTGAACATGACCTTTTCCAGATCTCTTTCCTTTTGCTGTCCGTGGGCCACCCCGAAGCGGACCAATGGCATGAGTTTGCCCAATCGTGATGCCAGGGCATAAATATCTTTGACCCGATTATGGACGAAAAACACCTGGCCGCCCCGATCCACCTCCTGGGCGATGGCTTCGCAGATAGTGGCCTCGTTGTATTTCAATAAATAGCTTTTTATGGCCTGACGATCCTGGGGCGGGGTCTCGATAATGGACAGGTCTCTGATATTCGTCAGTGAGAGCTGCATGGTCCGGGGGATGGGCGTGGCGCTTAAGGCCAGTACATCCACCTCGGTTCGCATTTTTTTGATTTTTTCTTTCTGGGCCACTCCGAACCGGTGTTCTTCGTCGATAATGAGCAAGCCCAAACCCCGAAAAACCACGTCGCGGGAGAGGAGACGGTGAGTTCCGATAATGAAATCAATCTTTCCCATGGCCAGATCTTCAAGTATTTCTTTCTGCTCGGCCCGGCTTTTGAAACGGGAAAGAACCTGAATATTCACCGGGTAATTCTCAAACCTGTCCTCGAATGTCTGAAAATGCTGTTCCGCCAGGACCGTAGTCGGAACAAGAACGGCCACCTGTTTATGGTCGAGTGCGGCTTTAAAGGCCGCCCGCATGGCCACTTCCGTTTTGCCGAAGCCCACGTCCCCGCAAACAAGTCTGTCCATGGCTTCATCAGATTCCATATCGGTGATGACGTCATTTATGGCCGCAAGCTGGTCCTCCGTCTCCTCGTACTCGAATGAGGCCTCGAACTCTCTGAAGTATCCATCCCCGGTCGAAAAGCTAAAGCCTTTTTTAATTTTCCTGGTGGCATAAAGACGGATGAGATCCTCGGCCATTTCACGAATCGAAGCCTTGACCTTGGCTTTTACCTTCTCCCAGGTCTCCCCACCCAGTTTATCCAGCCTCGGCGGCCGGTCATTGGCCCCGATGTATTTCTGGACCGCGTTGAACCGATCCACTGGAACGTAAAGCCTGTCCTCTCCCCGATAAACCAGGTGAAGATAATCATTTGGCTGTCCCTCGACGTCCAGCTTTACCAGCCCCATGTATTGCCCCACACCGTTTTCAGTATGGACGACGAAATCCCCAACCGATAAATCCTGAAAACCAGAAAGATGAACCCCTTTAATCTCTTCCACGGCTCGCCGAACGACTTTATGTTTGGGCCCAAAAAGCTCTTGCTCGGTAACGAAAGCACATCCGAGCGTCCTGAGGACAAATCCGGCGGATAATATGCCCTTCTTTATCCGGAAACAGTACTCCGATCCCGATGGGTCCGGCTGGGTATCCGCGCCCAGAACAGCGTCGAGTCCATAACCTTCCAGGAGTTCAGCCATCCGGCGAGCCTGCTCCTCAGTGTGGCAAACAAGAGTAATGTCTAATTTTTCTTCAAACCAGGACCTTACCCGGGCCACCAGCGGGGTCAGGAGACCGCTGGAGGCGCCGGCCTGGCTCATGAGGGCTTTCAAGCCTTCATTCGTTTCGGCGCGAAAATGTGTGCTGGAAACCGGAGCGTCCCGATCCAATAAAGCCAGTTCCTTAATCTGAATGACCGGTTTGGATTCCAGGGCTTCCTCCAGCTTCCGGGGAGTCCAAAAAAGCCGATCAAAGGGTAGATTGGGCTTACCCTCGAAACGCAGCCGCTCCAGATGGGACTCCACTTTCTCCGAGTATTCCCTGGCCGTCTCATAAAATCTATCCGGGTCAAACACCACCCTTACCGTTTGGGGTCCGGAGAATTCTTCAGGC
>JAZGHI010000008.1:0-2118 GCA_036480955.1 Candidatus Adiutricales bacterium | reverse complement strand
GCTTTGAGGACGGGAAAACATATCTTCAGGCAAAAATTGAATATCTAGAGGATGTGGAAGACAAAGACAAGGAGACAACAGCCCTGGTAACCAACCTGCTCGGACTGTTTTCAAAGATTGTGGAACTGTCTCCCGCACTTCCGCAGGAAATGGGAGCAATGGCAAAGACCATTCAAGAACCGGGTATCCTTGCCAATGTCATTGCCTCGACCATCAACACCAGTGTGGCCGAGAAGCAAAACGTTCTCGAAATCGATGATGTGAAGCTTCGGCTCAAAGAGATAACACGTCTGGTGAACTATCAATTGGAGATTCTCGAACTCGGGCACAAGATCCAGTCTCAGGTCAAGGGCGATATGGAGAAAAAACAAAGGGAATATTACCTGAGGCAGCAGCTTGAAGCCATCAAAGAAGAACTCGGGGAAAAAGACGATTCCGGAGTCGAACTTGAAGAGTATCGGGCCAAAATAGAAGAAAAAAACCTTCCTGAAGAAGCCAAAAAGGAAGCCGAACGTGAACTGAATAGACTCTCACGGATGCATCCGTCCTCAGCCGAGTATTCCGTTGCGATGACATACCTGGATTGGATCACCAGCCTTCCCTGGCATGAAAGTACGGATGATACGCTGGACATTAAAAAGGCCCGGAAGATCCTGGATGAGGATCACTATGGGCTGGATAAGGCGAAGCAACGCATCATCGAATTTTTGGCTGTTCGAAAACTGAAACCGGATTCCAAAGGACCGATCCTCTGCTTTACCGGACCTCCGGGTACCGGGAAAACGTCTCTGGGCCAGTCCATTGCCAGAGCGCTGGGGCGAAAATTTGTTCGAATTTCTTTGGGCGGGGTGAGAGACGAAGCCGAAATTCGAGGGCATCGAAGAACCTACGTGGGGGCATTGCCGGGTCGCATCATTCAGGGATTGCGGCGGGCCGAAGCAAGAAACCCGGTATTTATGCTGGATGAAATCGATAAAGTCGGGAGCGATTTTCGCGGCGATCCGTCTTCTGCATTATTGGAGGTGCTGGATCCGGAACAGAATTTTTCCTTCTCGGATCACTACCTGGATGTTCCCTTCGATCTCTCCAAAGTCATGTTTATTACCACCGGCAATATTCTGGATACCATCCCGCCGGCCTTAAGGGATCGGATGGAAGTGCTCGAGCTTTTGGGTTATACCGAGGACGAGAAGGTCAAGATCGCAAACCGGTATTTGATTCCGCGTCAGAGAAAAGCCCACGGGCTCAAGGCAGACCATATCACATTGACCAAAGGGGCGGTCAAAAGGATCATTTCCGGATACACCCGAGAAGCGGGCTTAAGAAATCTCGAACGAGAGATTGCCAATGTGTGTCGCGGGGTTGCCAGTAAAATAGTAGAGGGATCGGCGGAACACGTAACGGTGAATGTGGTCAATGTATCTAAGTACCTCGGTCCCATTCGATTTACATCCGAGGTCAAAGCCAGAGTGTCAACCCCCGGAGTCGCCATGGGACTCGCCTGGACTCCCGTGGGTGGTGAGCTTCTGTTTATTGAAGCCACGGCCATGAGAGGTAAGAAGGGACTCACCCTCACCGGCCAGCTGGGTGATGTAATGAAAGAATCTGCTACGGCCGCCATGAGTTTTATTCGCGCGAATGCCAAGCAGTTGAAAATTGACGATGAATTTTTTGAGGAACATGATATTCATATTCATGTTCCGGCAGGCGCCATTCCCAAAGACGGGCCGTCTGCAGGGGTAACCATGCTGACGGCGTTGACGTCTCTCCTGACCCATAAGACGATCCGGAAAGATCTTGCCATGACCGGAGAGATTACCTTGAGAGGCCAGGTCCTGCCGGTGGGCGGGGTGAAAGACAAGGTGCTCGGCGCTCATCGTGCCGGCATTAAGACCATTATTCTGCCGAAATGGAATGAGAAAGATTTGCAGGAGGTTCCCAAGAAGGTTCAGAAGGAGATCGAATTTCATTTTGCAGAGAAAATGATCGATGTGCTTAAGTTTGCTCTCGACGATTAGGGCGGGTTCAAAACCTGATTCACGGGGCTGACCATTAATGGAGCAATTACTGAAAAAGGTTTTGAATCGTTTCGAAATAGATGGAAGGACGATTTGCTGC
>JAZGHI010000007.1:0-23469 GCA_036480955.1 Candidatus Adiutricales bacterium | reverse complement strand
AGCTCTCAATACGTGCATCAGTTGACGGCTGAGGCTTGACCGGAGCTGATTATAACTACCAAAGAGACTGCCGAAAAATGTAGTACCCTGGGAATGGAGGTCACAAAGACCATTGTTCCTAGTTACCATCAGCATTGTCTCGACCATGAGTAATCGGTTTACGAAAAGAAGGCTAGTATTAAAACTGGCGAATCTAAATTGTGGATATACGAGTCAATTGGACAGTCTCTTTCTTGTATTGATACCTTAGTATTGCTTAGGCAACATTTAATTCGAAAAAGTCCTCTATATGACTTTTTTTATCTATTACGTCCAAGTTCACAGACCAATCCAGCCTGGTTTTTCGAAATGCAAAAAGTTAACAGGTCTGGGATGTGCATTTTGAAACCATGCCCAACTGCCCGTTCGTGCACCATAGGCAATATTTCCTGATCGTTTCTTTCCTCGCGGGGGGATCTTGCTTTCCAATGCCTGACCGGAATGGGTAAAGGGCGCAATCAGAGAATGGACACCAAGTAAAAAAGGCCACGAATATAATGTCCGTAACCCCTTGAAGTCGTTGGCGCGCCTGGCCCGATTCGAACGGGCGGCCTACGGATTCGAAGTCCGGCGCTCTATCCAGCTGAGCTACAGGCGCGTTATTTAATTGTTTACTTCACGAATTTAAGAATAAAATCCCTAAACCCGCCTCGATTTTTGTTATTTTACCGGCATCTCCCACTGACACGCCGCGGGGCAGTTTGTTAATGCGGCCGGCATCGGTCCATGTTGAAAGATTAAGGCTGTATGTCCATCTTTTACTCCGGCCGGACCTTTTCGAAAAGCTAAATTGGACCTGCCGCCTGATTAAATAATCTTAACAGACCCCAGAGTCCAAGTCAATTACGGGCGGATGACCAAGCGCATGACAAAGCGCGAGTTACCAGGAATCCCGGCTAATTGTCAGCCGGGGCCATGGCCGCTTGTCTGCCATGCATACCTGGATTCCGGCTTCCGACTAAAAATCCTGTATTCCGGCCCAGCCGACAGCCGATGGATCGATCCCCTTAAGTCATAAAAAAGGTATACAGCCGGCAAAAGTTTCCCAGACCCCTCAATCATTCTATTTATACGCGGGCAGCCAGTCCGCTTCGGCTTCGAGCAGTTCGTCGCAGAGTTCCCGGGTCCGGTCCAGGGTGAGTTCGCTGCCGGTATGAGGGTCCAGATAAGCCGCCTGATAGACGGCCTCCTTCCTCAAAGTCATGGCCGCCTCGATGGTCATCAGATGCACGCTGATGTGGGACCGGTTAAGGGCGGCCAGTTGCTCCGGCAGTTCTCCGCTGTAAACACCCTGGACTCCCTGGCCATCCACCATGCAGGGCACTTCCACGACGGCGGCCGAGGGCAGGTTCGGAATCAGGCCTTGATTTAGTACGTTTCCTCCGATTGAAACCGCCGTATCCGTTTCAAGGGATTCCATGATATAGGATCCATATTCCCCCGTACGCTCGTGGGTAATATCTTTGCCGTGGACAATATCCTTGGCCCTCTTTTTCCAGAATTCTATCTGGAGCTCACAGCGGCGGGGGTATTCATCCAGAGGAATATGGAATTCATCGATCAGCTCCGGATGGCTGCTTTTAATCCAATAAGGAAAATATTCCGCGGAATGTTCAGAGGACTCGGTAACGTAATAGCTGAAATGTTTCATGATTTCGAACCGGACCATATCGTGGTGTTTTTCAGCCCCCCTTGTCCTGGCGGCCCGATTCAACCTTTCCGCCCTTTTCTTGATTTCCGGGTACAGGTCCCGGCCGTCATCGGTAATTTCCAGCAGCCAGCCCATATGGTTTATTCCGGCTATCTTCCACCGAAGTTTTTTAACTTTATCCAGCATCCCCAGATGCCGGAGCAGTCCCCGAGCGCAGACCTGAACCGAATGGCACAAGCCCACGGTTTTTACACCTGTATGGCGCAGCATGATCCCGGTTACGATGGACATGGGGTTGGTGTAATTAAGCAGCCAGGCCTCCGGGCATTCCTTTTCCATGTCACCGGCAATTTGCAGCATTACGTGAGCGGTTCTAAGACCCCGGAAAATTCCCCCAATCCCGAGCGTGTCTCCGATGGTCTGACGCAGACCATATTTCTTGGGCACTTCGAAGTCTATGACCGTACACGGTTCGTACCCGCCTACTTGAATGGCGTTCACCACATAGTCCGCCCCGCGAAGGGCCGCCCGGCGTCCGCGATTCCCGAGATGGGCCTTTATTGAAGCACGGCCTTGGTTTAATTTCTCATTCAAGCGGTCGAGCATGATCTTCGACTCTTGGAGACGGGAACCATCGATATCGTACAAGGCAATCTCCGCGTCGCGCAAGGCCGGCGACAGCATTGCGTCGCCCAGTATGTTTTTAGCGAAAATAGTACTGCCGGCGCCGAGAAATGTAATTTTAGCCATGGTTTCCTCTCCTCATTTTTTTAAATATTTCATTCATCAGGTTTTTTAATGTTTACGGGGAAAATCGGCGGGTATGGTAATTCTCAGATTTATATTACCGGTGAACCCTCAACAGCACGTAACTGGCCCCGGCTCCCCCATCATGGGGACGGGCCGAGGTAAAAGCCAGTATCTTTTTTCGTACCGGCCCGCGCAGCAGAATCGACCTAAGTCTTTCCTTCAGAACAGACACCTGATTTTTTGAATTCATCCCTCGCCCGTGCACAAGCAATACGCACCGGTAATCCAGCCCAATGGCTTCATCGATGAATTCTTTCACTGCTTCCTCGGCCTCGCTGACGGTGAGACCGTGAAGGTCGAGATCGCTCTGTACTGAAAAAAATCCCTGCCTTAGTTTTTCCAGGATAATTGGATGTATTCCCTTGATGTATCCCTCTACGTACTCATCCGTATCCACGATATCGAATTGGGAACGGCCTTGGACTAGATCTTCGAGTTTGGCTAAAACTTCAAGATTTTCCAGCTGAACCGGGTCCGGGCCTTGCGGCTTTGTTTCAGAGGCTGGCTTGGCCGTCCTGGAATTTTTCTGATTCAGAGGTGTCACCCCGGACATGGATGAAAGGAACAGGGCCGAATCGTCTTCTTCTTTCTCGATTGGTTTTTCCTCGGCCTTAATGGGTTTCTCAGGCTCATTGACCGGATCGGAGATAATCTTCAAATCTTTCAGGTTTTCGAAGGGCTGGTGCGCCAGAGGGCCAGGCTTTTCATCCCTGATAACGGCCTTTGTGTTTCTCTTTTTATTTTTGCGTCGGGCCATTTTCCAGACCTCGTTTGAGCAGCCATCCCCGGGGATGGACATAACTCGTTATATGTAATAGCATATTAAAGAAACAGGGACGGCTTGTAAAGTCCCTCGGAAAAAGTGATGCAGGAGGACGAGGCTTGGCCAGGGAAGACGATTTTATCAGCGCCTTTAATATTTCAGCAGACGAACTGAGAGAGAAGGATCCGGTGGAGGTGGGCCGGTTGAGCCAGGCTGAATACGATCCGGACAAAAAAGAATTCAGGCTGGATTTCATTGGACGGCCCCACTCTGTCCAATGGCCTGAAATAAAAGTCCTGGCCGGTGACACAGACCAGGAACCGCCCCTTCAGGAGCAGGGCCTTATTTTACATTACCTGAACAAGGCCGATGGTTCAGGTTTGACCGGCGACCTGATTACATATCGGGAGGTGCCGTCTGGAGAATTTTATTATCCGGCGTTCGTAAAAAGGGCCGAGGCTCCTTTGATCTCGGTTTTCGGCCGGGATGTGAGCAGGATGATTGAGGCCGGCGAGTCGATAGGCGGAGTAGCCGCTTCCGATATAGGTGACGCCGCCCTCAAAGTTCAGGCCTTTCCTTCCGTGGCCTTGACGCTGGTTCTCTGGGAGGGAGACGACGAGTTCGAACCGACCGGTAAGATTCTATTTGATAAAAACATCCGGCATTACTTATCGACTGAAGACATAGCCGTTCTTTCGGGGATGGTAGTTTACCGCCTGATGAGATTTGCATCGTGAGTTAGGAGGAGTTGCGGATGAAGATTGCCGTTAGCGGAAAAGGTGGTGTGGGCAAAACCACTCTCACCGCTATTTTAGCCCATATCTTTTTCACCGAAGGTCATAAAGTTTTGGCCATAGACGCAGACCCTGACGCAAACCTCGCCATGGCCTTAGGGTTCGAAAATCCGCGGCAGATTACGCCTCTGTCCGAAATGCGAGGGTTGATCGCGGATCGAACCGGCGTCGAGCCGGGCACCATGGGGGGTATGTTCAAGATGAATCCCAAGGTTGATGATCTGCCCGCGGCCGTTTCCCACGAGATTGACGGTTTGAAATTTATGGTCATGGGAGGTGTAAAAAAAGGCGGGGGAGGATGCGTCTGCCCGGAGAGTGTCCTGCTCAAGGCTTTGATAACACACCTGGTCCTGGCCAGAGACGAGGTGGTCATCATCGACATGGAAGCCGGACTTGAACATTTGGGCCGGGGTACGGCTTCTTCCGTGGACAAACTCCTGGTGGTCGTCGAACCTGGACGCCGTTCTTTGGATACGGCCCATACCGTTCGAAGACTGGCCCATGACTTGAATCTGAAAAACATCGCCGTGGTCGCCAATAAATGCCGTAATAAAAAAGATGAGGCTTATATCCGCGAGGGTCTGGCCGGATTCGAGGTGCTCGGTTTCCTGCCTTATTCGGATGAGGTTATAGAGGCTGATCTTTCAGGCGGGGCGGTTTACAAGAACGCACCGGTCACCGTGGAAGCGGTCAGACCGATTTATCGAAAGATAATCGGAGAGTAGCGTAACAAATCAAGGACTCTTTTAATCCGGGATATGGCCATGTTCCCGGCCCGTGGTGAGCAGGTTCAGAAAATTATTCAGTATGCGTGCCGTTGCGCCCCAGATGACATCCCGGCCATAAGTATATTCAAAGGCCCTGTACTCGCGTCCTTCCCAAATTGACATACCCGAGGTCACGTTCGCCGGATCAAGGAGATGGGACAGGGGCACGATAACCAGCCGTGCCACTTCATAGGTATTCAGCTTAAATTCATAGGGAAAAGGTATGATGCCGACGAAAGGGCTCACCCAGTACCCGGACCCGACTGTGGTTTCCGGGTTCAATCCGCCCCAGGTTTCAACCACGTCCGGTTCAACCCCTATTTCTTCATGTGTTTCTCTCAGGGCCGTGGCCAGGTCATCTTCGTCTTCGGGGTCACGTCCGCCCCCGGGAAATGATATCTGCCCGCTGTGGCTGGGTAGATGGTTGGTTCGCTTAGTGAAGATCAAGGAAAGGTTTTCCGGGTCAGGGTAAAATGGAATAAGGACCGAGGCTGGTTTCATGCCCTTTTCAGGTTCCCTGGCTTCAGGTTCATAGGCGGCCATTATCCTTTTAATTTCCCGCGCTGTAAAAGTTTTTATCACTGGGAGGCATCCTCTTTCTCATTTGGAACTCCCTTATCTTACCATAATAAATTACGAGAGCAATTGGCAAAAATATATTCCTTCTCTCTCGTTCCAGAAGGGATCTATTTATGGTAAACACTCTGAAAAGAAAATTTGTGCGTAGACTTTAATATCACTGCCGGTCATCATCAGGTTTAAATAAGGTTTCCATCATGGTGTTTTTTTGTTAAAAGATTGATCATGAAACGGCTGATCAAGTACACTTTTTATAGCTTGATATTTTTGAGCGCTCTGGCAGTAGGCGCGTATGTCACCACCAGGACCATTATTAAAAGTGGTCCGGAGGTACTTGTCCCGGATTTGACCGGCCAGGATACCGTTACCGCGCTCGATGTCTTAACCGGCGTGGGGCTCAACCTCAAGGTTCAGGATTTCAGTTATAGTGAAAAAGTTCCGAAAGATCACATCCTGGGCCAGGAGCCGGCCCCGGGCACTCGAATAAAAAAGGATCGTGATGTTCGAATCGTTATTTCCAGGGGCAGGAAAGCCATCCCCTTACCAAATTTAACTGGTATTTCTTTGGAGCAGGCCCGATCGATTTTGAATCAGAATGATTTATCACCTGGAATTGTCAGTTATACGTACGGGGTCGGTTCCGATCAAGGCAGGGGCAAGGTACTGGCGCAAGTACCCGAGCCCGGCACTCCCGTGGCCCAAGGCACGTGGGTAGACCTCTTGCTGAGTCTCGGACCCCGACCTGTGGAATGGGTCATGCCGGATCTGACGGCCCAGACCTACTCTCTCGCCCTTCTGTCCTTGGAGAGAGTCGGTCTCAAACCCGGGCCTCTCGAATACGAATCCCGGCCGAACTGGCCGGTGGGCGCTATACTGATACAGGATCCGCTCCCCGGGAGCCGCGTACTCTATGGGACCTTGGTGAAACTGACCGTGAACCGCGAGGTTGGTACGGAGGTCGCCGATTATCGATTCCACCTGCTCGATTATCGAATCCCTTACGGACTCCTGAAGCGCGAGATCCGGTTTCAGATCGATGTGGCCGGTTATTTATTCGACCTGCATGATGAGTGGCACATGGCGGGGGAGCGGGTCCAGGTCCTGGCCCTGGTTCCAAGCCCTTTTCGAGCTTATGTATACGAAGACGATGAAAAGCATGTCCTAATCGAGAAACAAATCCGGGAGACCTTGTATGATTAAAATTGCCCCTTCAATTCTTTCAGCCGATTTCGGCCGACTAGCCCGGGAGGTAGCGGATGTTACCGCGGCCGGGGCGGACTGGATTCATGTGGACGTCATGGATGGCCAATTTGTCCCGAACATAACCATTGGACCACCGGTGGTAAAGGCGGTGCGAAAGGCTACGGATCTGCCTCTGGACACCCATCTCATGATTAAAAATCCGGACGATTTTTTGGAAGTTTTCGCTGAAGCCGGGGTTGACTTTCTTTCCGTACACGTGGAAGTTCTGCCGCACCTTCACCGGACAATACAGCGGATCAAGGAATTGGGTATGCTTCCGGGAGCGGCCCTCAACCCCTCCACCCCTTTAAATACTATCAAACATGTTCTGGAAGAATTGGACTACGTACTCATAATGAGCGTCAATCCAGGTTTTGGTAACCAGTATTTTATTCCAGACAGCCTGAACAAGATTCGCAGTCTGCGGAAAATGATCGATGAAAGCGGACTGGACATATTGATCGAAGTGGACGGCGGGATAAAAACGGATAACATAGCCGAGGCGACTCAGGCCGGTGTGGATGTCTTTGTCTCCGGTTCAGGCGTATTCGGAACATCCGATTATAAAGAGACGCTGAGGCTGATGAAAGCCAATGCTCAAAAATGAGCGTAAAATCGATATCTTTAACAGGTATGATTATTTCCGGGGAGGGTGAAGGGGGATTCTTTTTCGGCGACCTCTGTCAAAATCATGAAGCTTCCTGTCTTTTCCGCTGAAGACCTGACCGCCCGATCGGCGGAATTTATGCGCCCATGGCATGAAAATTACCTGGCCATGTATTCAAGTATCTGGGAAGGTATCGTTACCGACCCGGTTCTCATGACTGTCCCCGTGGACGACCACCTGGTCCACCGCGCTGACGGTGTGTTTGACGCTTTCAAATGCGTAAACGGCCGGGCCTACTGCCTGGACCGGCATCTCAGGCGTTTAGAAAGATCCGCGTCGAGTCTCGGAATTGACATGCCTCCGGATTACGAGCGGATCACGGATATAATCAAGGCCGTGGTTCGGACAGGGGGGAGCAGGGACGTCATTTGCCGTATCATTGTCTCTCGAGGTCCCGGCAGCTTTTCGACCAATCCATTCGATTGCCCAACCAGTCAGCTTTATGTCATCGCGCACAGCCTCAAACCGCCTCCGCCTGAAGCCTACGAAAAAGGTGTGGCCATCATCTCGGCCGAAGTGCCGGTTAAACCGTCGTTTTATGCAAAAGTCAAATCCTGCGATTATCTGATAAACGTCATGATCACGAAGGCGGCCAAGGAAGGTGGTGTGGATTTTGCCGTGACTTGGGACGAAAACGGTTTTCTGGCCGAGGGTTCGACGGAAAATATTCTCCTCGTCTCACCGGAAAAAGAGCTTCTTATTCCCGAATTCGACCGGATCCTCCAAGGTATTACCCTTACTCGAGTTATGGAATTAACTGAGGAGCTTGTTCTGGAGGGGTACCTGAAAGGAATAAAGGTAGTCCGCATCGACCGGGCCACGGCGGCGCATTGCCTTGAAGTCATGCTCTGCGGTACATCCCTGGACGTGCTGCCGGTAAGAAAGTGGGATGGCCGGACCATCGGGCAGGGCAGACCCGGCCCTGTGTTCAGAAAGTTGAATGAGGTCCTGCGGCATGATATCGAGAGCAATCCGGACCTTCTTACCCCGATGTTTGAATAAGATAAAGCTTGATTGCGGAATTTTCGAGCCGGTTAATTAGCCGGCGAGGGTTTGAAATCAGACCCTGTCAAACCGGCCCCGAACAGTCATCATAGAAGAAGACTAAATCGTCCCATGGCTCTTGCTGGGCGTGTTTGAGCCTTTCTTCCAGGTCTGACACATGGATCTCCAATTTGTGGCCGTTGGGATCGAGAAAGTAGAGAGAAGCCCCCTCGCTTCGATTTTCCTGCCATATCTCCACTCCGGTATCTAATATACGGTCACATAATGATTCGAAATTATGAGGCGGGACCGTGAAGGCAATGTGCGTATAATCTTGAAAGGTTCTACGGCCGACATTTTGATCCAGAATCAGGGCGATCCACATGTCCCGGGCTAGCAAGTAAGCCCCTTTCGGCCACCTGGCTACCGGACGAAGGCCAAGTACTTGGGTATAAAAGGTAAAGGAAGCTTCAATGTCACGGACGGCCAGGGTTATGTGGTTCACACCTGTAATCAAGACGCCACCTGCTCTATAGACCTGTGATTAGGGGTTTTTTCGGTCAAAAGAATGTCAGAGACTTTGGATAAAAGTGAGAATCAGATTCACCGAACTTCTGGTCTGGTAATATTTAATTGGTCGGGACGACTGGATTTGAACCAGCGACCCCAGCGTCCCGAACGCTGTGCTCTACCAGGCTGAGCCACGTCCCGACCTGCGGATATATATATTAAAAATAATAATTGATAGCAAGGGAAATGTGGGTGAATAAAGCGTATCGGAGAAGGCTGATTAAGCCCTCTTTATTGGTGATCGACCCCGGTCATTATTATAAAATCAATAAGTAACTCGCGGGGTTGATTTAGCCGGGGTCTTAGCGGTTATCGATAATGAACGAGACCGGTAGTATCTTCCCGTCGCTATGGCCGCTATGGCGAACAACTAGTCTAAAATGATGATACAATAATAACTGCAATGAGCTTGACAGTCACGAATAGATGCCTTACAGTCCCTTTTCACGTCATTTAAACCCGATAATCCAGTACATGAGGTATAGGGCAATCTGTTGAATACTCAATAGTAACCGGCGACAATCTCAGTTGGTATTACTTGAGTTCATTATCAAGGTTAGGTTAAAAAAATGGGCCAAAGAGGACCTGGAAAAAGAAGTGAAAAGTCGAAAACTCTCAGCCTTACGGCCCTGGCGATCGGATTAGGGCTTTTATTAACCAGCCCTGCTTTCGGCGATCAGATTACATTGCTTTTCCCCTCTCTGGACGCGCATTCGCTGGTCTCTGAAAACCGCTCGATTGAAATAAAGGCAGGGCTGACTGCTCAGGCTCGGGAAATTATTCTGGCCCTTTTGACGGGGCCGCGAACCAGGCTCGCTCCGGTTTTCGGACCGGGTGAACACTTGCGTCAGGTCTTCGTAAGTCAGGAAGGGATTGCCTACGTTGATCTGGCCGAAAGCGCGGTAAAAGGATTGGACGCGGGTGTGGTCAGTGAAAGGCTGCGGTTGTGGTCTCTGGTAAATTCAATATGTATCAACTTGGAAGCGGTCACAGCGGTCAAGATACTCGTCGGAGGGCAGGAAGTGCCCACCCTTATGGGACACGTGGATATCTCCCGGCCGCTTTACCCGGATTTCAGTCTGATAAAAGAAAATGGTCAACAAGAAAAGACTGAGTAACACCCGGAATATCGGGATCATCGCCCACATCGACGCCGGTAAGACCACTCTGACTGAGCGGATGCTTTTCTATACCGGCCGGACTCACAAGATGGGTGAGGTGCATAACGGTGAGGCCACTATGGACTGGATGCCCGAGGAGCAGGAGCGGGGGATTACCATAACCTCGGCCGTGACCACCTGCCAGTGGAAAGGGGCGTCCATCAATATCATAGATACACCCGGTCACGTGGATTTTACCATAGAGGTCGAACGAAGCCTCCGGATTCTGGATGGTGCCATCGGCGTTTTCTGTGCCGTGGGAGGTGTCGAGCCCCAATCCGAGACTGTCTGGAACCAGGCTGACCGGTACAATGTGCCCAAGATCGCCTTTATCAATAAAATGGACCGGATCGGGGCTGATTTTGAAAACGCCACCGCCATGCTCAAAGCGAGACTGGGGGCGAATACACTGATCGTCCAGTTACCCTGGGGAAGCGAAGATAAATTTAAGGGAGTGATAGACATTTTACGAATGAAATGTCTGGTTTGGGACAAGGATACGCTTGGCGCTCATATGGAGGAAACTGAAATACCCGCGGATATGGTCTCGGCCGCGGAGGAAGCCAGAACAAAGCTTCTGGAGACCCTGGCTGAAACAGATGATCTGATTATGGAACGGTACCTGGAAGATGAAGAGATTCCTGAATCCGATCTCAAGGCGGCTATCCGCCGGGCGACCACAAGCCTAAAACTGGTGCCGGTCCTCTGCGGGGCCGTTCTGCGGAACCAGGGTGTGCAGCCGGTCCTCGACGCGGTGGCTGACTTTCTCCCTTCTCCCCTGGACATTCCCCCGGTCATAGGGGAAGTGCCTGATTCTGAAGAAGAAGAAGAACTCCCAGTTGATGAAACAGCGCCGCTGGCGGCCCTGGTTTTCAAAGTAATGATGGACCAGGGACGCAAGTTAACGTATGTCCGCGTTTATTCGGGTAAGATGGAGAGTGGGGGGGAAGTCTTAAACGTCCGTCCAAATCAGAAAGAAAAGCTTTCCCGAATCTTAAGGATGCATTCCAATAAGCGTGAAAGGATCAGCCAGGCCGCGGTCGGGGATATAGTGGGTATAGTCGGACTCAAATCGGCGGTAACCGGTGATACCATAACTAGTCTAACCCATCCAATTAAGCTGTACCCGATCGATATCTATGAACCGGTTATTAATGTAGCCGTGGAACCCAAGACCTCATCCGACCAGGAGAAGGTGATGGCTTCCCTGGCTAAGCTGGCCGAGGAAGATCCAACCTTTCGGTATCACCTGGATGAAGAAACGGCCCAGACAATCATATCGGGTATGGGGGAACTGCACCTGGACGTTTTGGTCCACAGGTTGAGCCGAGAATTCGCCGTGGACCTGAACGTGGGCCGACCGCAGGTTGTGTATCGAGAGACCATTACCCGGGAAGCGGAAATGGCAGGCCGTTTTGACCGCACCTTGGGCGGAACTCCCCATTTCGCGGTCGCTTGCATCCGTGTGCAACCCCTTAAAACCGGTTCCGGCTTCAGATTCTATAATGGTCTGGAGCCTGATGTTTTGCCGGAAGAATTCAGCCAGGCCGTGGAAGCGGCCCTGATGGACTCAGCCTCGAGCGGGGTCCTAATGGGGTATCCGGTAATGGACATGGCCGTTACTCTGTACAAAGCCGAGTACAGGGAAGGTGTATCCATCCCGCCTGATTTCCGGGTGGCCGCCAGCCAGGCCTTTCAAGACGCCTGCCGGAAGGCTGGGCCGGTACTGTTGGAACCAATCATGTCCGTGGAGGTTTCTGTTCCTGAAGATTTTGTAGGCGAAGTCATAAGCGACTTGAACGCCCGCCTGGGCAAGATTGAGAATATTGCTACCCGCAAGACGTTCAAGATCATCACGTCTGAGGCGCCGCTTTCCGAATTGTTCGGGTATTCCACGTCATTGCGCTCGGTCAGCCAGGGCCGTGGGACGTTTACCATGCAGTTTTCCCATTTCAGCGCCGTGGCCCGGAAAAACTAACGACTCGGAAATGAAGATTGTGGTCTGCCCCCGCTTGCACCGGGTACGTTCTTTTTATATCATCCCTTCTTCTATCTTAATAGAGGAAGTCGAGCGGATATGTTTCAGCCACTTTTGAAGGTATTGCTGGCCTTTGATAAACCGTAGACGCCTGGCAAAGGTGTCGCGTTTGTCCTCGAATTTTTTTTCGTCAGGCGCAAGAATCTGTTTTAACCGAAACACGGTATACCCTCTGTCGCCTTTATAGGTACCAGGGCCCACCTGGCCGGGCTCGGTGAGAGAGAAGGCCGTGTTGACCAGTTCCGGATTTTCGCCTATTTTGGGTACCCAGCCGGCTCGGTAGAAAGGTCCGGTGGTATCTGACTTGAGCTTGAACTCTTTCACCAGGTCCTCCCAATGGCCGTCTTTTTTGGCCGCATCCAGGAATTTTTCAGCTTCATCCGAAGCCAACTTGAGGGCTTTCTCATCCACCAGGTCTAGTCTTATCTCTTCCTCGACTTCTTTGAACTCCGGGATGTAGGCTTTTTTGACTTCCAGTTCTTTTAAAATATAATGGCCATCGGGGAGATCTATAATGGGGCCAATTTCCCCAGGGTTCAGTGAGTGGGCCAGATTGTTGAATTTTTTCTGCAGGCCCATTTTTCCAACCGGCTCTTGAAGCGAGAAAAAGTCGGTAATTACAGGAGTCAGATCGTATTTTTTAGCCTCGGCCTCGAATTCCTGGCTCAAGCTGGCCTGTTCATAAACCTGGATGGCCAGGTCCACGGCCATGTCTTTGGCTCGATTTCGCCTGATTTTTTTTGATATTTCGTCCCTGACTTCCTCGATAGGACGCAGTCCGGCCGGTTTCTTACCCTCAGCCTTAATGATATGGAATCCGAACCTGGTTCGAACCAGATCGCTAATCTCTCCTTCCATTAATTTAAAGGCAGCCTCAGAGAAAGGCGGGACCATCTGATCTCGTGTGAACCAGCCCAGGTCCCCGCCATCTTTCGCGCTTGGACCCTGGGAGTGTTTCTTGGCCAGTTCGGCAAAATCCTTACCCTCCTTCGCTTCCATGAGGACGAGCTCGGCTTGGGCCTTGGCCAATTCTGCATCCTCGGGCGCAGCGTTTTCATCGACTTTGAACAAGATATGTCTGGCCTTGGCCTGTTCAGGTTCCCTGTAATCATCCAGGTTCAGTTCGTACTGCTCCTCAATCTCATCGTCACTGACTTCAACTTTTTCCTCGAAGTCCTTGGGACGGATGGCCAAAAAAGCGACTTTTACCTTGCTCGGAATTCGGTATTTTTCTTTGTCCTTCTCAAAATACGCCTCTACTTCGTCAGTGGTGTACTTGACCTGGTCCTTGAACGCTTCGGGTTCAAACGTTACAAACTCCACGTCGACCCGGTCCTGAGTGAAACGATAAAAATTCCTGACCTCGCTTTCGGAGACTTTGGCGAAGTTGCTGATTATATTTTTTAATTTCGAGTTGGCCAGTTCACGCCGCATGTGCCCTTCATAGATCTCCGGAGACATCCGGTTGCGGGCCAGCATACTCCGGTATTTTTCGGTGCTGAAAACTCCGTCGAACTGGAAAGCGGGTGTGGCCATGATTTTCTGCTGTAAATCTTCTAGACTGACCTTAATTCCGAAACGGCCGGCTTTCTGGGATACCAGGCGCTGATCGATGAGGTTCTGAAGCGCCCGCTCTTTTAAATTAAGAGTCTCCAGAAAATCATCATTCCAGACCTCCCGGTATTGAGCCCGAACCTGTTCGTACATGGTACGATAGGCTTCCTGGTATTCGGCCACGGATATTTTCTGGTCATTTACGGTGGCCACATGATTCAAGTCACTTTTCCGGCGGAAACTTCCGGCTCCCCAGAAAATAAAGGTAATGGCAATTGCCCCGATCATCACGTTGACCATCCAGCTTCGGGCATGCCTTCGCATCAAATCAAGCATTGGTATTGTCCCTACTTTATTAATTATCATCTACAAACCCGGCCATGGTAATCGTTAAGCCGGATTGTATCTGAATAGTACAATCGTATCTCTTAGTACAACCTGGCGAGAAAAGCAAGCCGGGGAGTAGTAATAATTGACATTACTAGCCCGGGTTACGTCTGACCAGATCCTAAAAAATTACCTCTAATGTTCAAAAAACTACCGGCCGGCCGTTTTCGGGGTGAGTTTTCCTTGGTGGGCCGTCACGGAGGTATTTTTTACGTTTTTAATGTAAATCAAAGAAATATTTCACAAAAATAATGCACGAACCAGGGAAATACGGGATGAGAAGGCCACGATTATGAAGTTAAGTTATTGATTTTGTATCGTGAAACATTTCACCAAAGAAAAAAGTTGACAACAACCGGTCTTCTTGGATATACATCACTTCAACCTTCCTAGCGCAATCTATGACTGCGCCGAGAATCAGAGAGAGACTAATGACCCCATTCTTACTGAAAGATTACTACTTTGTCCTTTTGTTCTTTCTCGTTGGGATGATTTTCGCCTCCGTTCCGTTGATTCTGGCCGCCTTGATTTCTCCCAAGTCCGTTGGCCGGGACACGCTTAAGCCGTACGAAAGCGGAATGATCCCCACTGGCAGCGCCTGGATTCAATTCGGGGTAGCATATTACCTGTTCGCTTTGATCTTTCTGGCTTTTGACGTGGACGTGCTCTATCTTTTTCCGGTTCTTCTAGCTTACGGCCAGGATTATGTGATCCGGGATTTCATTGAAATAGTAATCTTTATCGGTATACTCTCCTTGGCTCTGGCTTACGCCTGGCGTAAGGGAGTATTCGATTGGAAGTAGGGCCATTCAGACGGCACATGGTTTTAGAGCTGTCTGGCCGGCCTTATCTAATTTAAGGAGAGTTAAAGTTTGACTTCTGATGAGAAGCTAGTTCGTTCTGTAGAACCGGTGGTTCGTCTGGCGGTTCTGGAGGACATCCTGAGCGTGCCGAGGGCGAGTTCTCTCATGGTCATGGTTTTCGGGTTAGCTTGCTGCGCCATGGAATTAATGGCGGCCGGGGCGGCTAAGTTCGACTACATGCGTTTCGGCGGCGTACCCAGGGGTACTCCGCGCCAGTCGGATCTGATGATAGTAGCGGGGACTATTTCCCGGAAAATGGCCCCGGCGGTAATTACATTATGGGAACAGATGGCCGTGCCGAAATGGGTCATGGCCATGGGAAACTGCGCTATCTCCGGCGGGCCTTTCGCTTATGACGGCCAGTACGCCATCGTTAACGGGGCGGATGAGATTATTCCGGTTGACGTATACATACCTGGGTGCCCGCCCCGCCCCGAGGGTGTCATACAGGGATTTTTAACCTTACAAGACAAGATTACCGGAGGGCAGAAAAACAATGTGCTCCGGAGATTCGACAGGGTCGGAGGCCAGAAGCGTGGATTCCTCCAGCGTATCAAAAGAACTAGTTGATAAACTAGCGCCGATTGAGGTCCGGGAAGGGGAGTACGACCGGACCGGTGTCCATTTAGATCTAGCCATTGAGCCGGAAAAGATTCGGCAGGCCGCCGAGTTGCTCCTCGAGGCCGGATGTTTTCTCGAAAACCTGACCGCGGTGGATCACGTCTCCCACCGGGAGATGGTTTATCATTTTAACGAGTACAGCCAGCCTTTCCGGATCGTTATCAGGGCAAATCTGGGGCCGGAAGACGAGATCGAGAGCATTCAGGATTTGTGCCCGGCGGCTGATTGGCAGGAACGCGAGTGTTTCGAAATGCTGGGTGTAAAGTTCGCCGGTCATTCGGATCTCAGAAGGCTGCTCCTCCCTGAAGACGCTGACTTTTTCCCTCTTCGCAAGGATTTCGTAAATCCGCCGGTAGCTCAAGCGCCGGAATATCATCAGGAAACCGATGACCATTAACATTACGTCACAAGAACTCGAACGAAGAATAAGCGGCGGCCTGACTGAGCAGACCTTCTGGCTGAATATGGGTCCTCAGCATCCGGCCACGCACGGAGTGCTGCGGGTGCTGCTGCATCTCGACGGCGAGAGGGTCGTCGAGGCCGAGCCGGTGATTGGATACATACATCGCGGCCACGAACGCATGGGTGAGACAAGACCTTACGCCCAGTTCTATCCCAACACCTCTCGAATGGACTACATCGGCGCCATGACCTACAACCACGGGTATTGCGCGGCCGTGGAGAAGATGGCCAGCATCGAGGTGCCGGCCAGGGCCGAATACATCCGTGTTATTTCGAACGAATTGAACCGGATTGGTTCACACCTCCTCTGGCTCGGCGCATACCTGATGGATTTGGGGGCCTTTACCCCGTTTCTGTATATCTGGGATGACCGCGAGGCCATTAACGATATCCTCAATAAAGTCACCGGCTCCCGTCTGACTTACAGCTACAACCGATTTGGCGGGGTGCACATGGACGTCGACGATGAGTTTATGGCCGGTTGCCGGGCTTTCATTAAGAGGATGCGGAAACGCTTAAAGACCTACGACCGTCTTATTACCGGGAATATTATTTTCCAGAAACGGGCCAAAGACGTAGGCCTGATATCACCCGAACAGGCCCGGCAATTCGGTCTGTCCGGCCCCTGTCTTAGGGCTTCGGGTGTGGAATACGATATCCGGAAGAAGGAACCTTATTCGGTTTATTCCGAATTTGATTTCGATATTCCCATTGGCCGCCAGGGAGACACATACGACCGATACCTGGTCCGTATCGCTGAGATGGAACAGAGCCTGCGTATAATCGAGCAGGCCCTGGGGAAAATGCCGGATGGGGCCTATATCAACGACAAGGTTCCCCGCGACCTGGCTCCCGATCCCGGTGAGATTTATTTTACCTTCGAAAGCCCTCGAGGCGAGGTTGGTATTTTTATCGTAAGTGACGGGACCCGTATTCCTTACAGGATGCACTGGAAAACACCTTCTTATACCAATCTGTCCATTCTAGCTGAAACCGTACGCGGTGTTCTTGTGGCCGACGTGGTGGCCATCATGGGTAGTTTTGATCTTGTCATACCGGAGATTGACCGATGAGTCCTCCTCCCACGGACCCGAACTTCTTTGTAAACTTCTGGAACCAGGCTTCCTATTATATCGGTCCTGAATTATGGGTCAGCCTGGTCGGATTGCTGGCCATAATCGGATTCGTGACTATTAACGCCCTGGCCCTGATATACGGTGAGCTCAAGATCGCGGGCCACATCCAACGCCGGCCGGCTATGATGGAAGTCGGGTGGCACGGTTTTCTCCAACCGGTAATGGACGCGGTTAAGCTTTTGGTCAAGGAATTGACCACCCCCACCGGCGCCAACCGGTTCCTGTTTATAATAGCTCCCGGAGTGGTATTTCTGCCGGTTCAGGTGGCTTTTATCGTCATTCCCTTCAGTGAGACCCTCGTGGTAAGGGACATCAACCTGGGACTTCTCCTGATTTTTTCCTTTTCCGCGCTCAACGTAGTGGGCATTCTCATTGCCGGATGGGCCTCCCATAACAAATATTCCTTGATAGGAGCCATGAGGTCCGTTTCGCAGAACGTGGCCTACGAAATCCCGATTCTGCTTTCGGCCATGGCCGTGGTCATGATGACCAATTCGCTGAATTTGAATGAGATAATCCGGGCTCAGGATAAGATCTGGTTTATCATATACCAGCCTCTGGCGGCCATAATCTTCTTAATCGCCTCTACGGCTGAGACCAACCGGACTCCATTTGACATTCCCGAAGCCGACGGTGAACTGGTCGCTGGGTTTCATACCGAATTTTCTGGAATGAGGTTTGCCCTGTTCTTCCTGGCTGAATACAGCAACATGTTTATTGTGGCCGCGGTGTTCGCCGTCCTGTTCCTGGGGGGATGGCGAGGTCCGGTTCTGCCCGGGTTGATCTGGTTCCTGCTGAAAGTCTATCTCGTAATTTTTGTGGTAATCGTAGCCAGATGGACCTTCCCCCGCACGCGTTTCGACCAGTTGATGACTTTCTCCTGGAAGATTCTGATACCGTTCGCTTTGTTTAATCTGGTGTTTACTGGCCTTATAATTAAACTGGTCGGGTAGGAGGGGCGGTTTAATGAAAGGTTTATATAATTATTTTCGAGAGATAGTCGTTGGCTTCTGGAGCATTATCCTCGGCTATTCCGTGACACTGAACCAACTCGTCAAGCCGATAATCACGGTCCAGTATCCGAGGGTCAAGCTCGAAATGGACCCGGCCTACCGGGGTCATATCGAACTGACGAAAATGCTGGACGAAGGCCATTTTTGTGTGGCCTGCGGGACTTGTGTCCGGGCCTGCCCGTCAGATGTGATAAAGGTTCAGGGTATCAAGTCCGAGGCCGGTTCGGGAAAAACAGGGATCCTGTTTTTGATTGACTATTCCCGGTGCAGCCTGTGCGGTATCTGCGTCGATGTCTGCCCCGTGGACGCCCTCCGCTTTTCCATGGAATATGAACTGGCTCATTATTCCCGCTGGGATTCAGTCATCGATCTACACGCGCGTTTTAAAGAACAGAAGGTCCGGGGATAAACCATGTCGCCTCTACCTGAAGTAATAAAACCTGATTGGATCGCCCAAGGCGCTTTCTGGCTCATTGTGGGAGTGACCTTAACCGGCGCTGTTTTCGCCGTTTTTCTAAAACAGATCATCCACAATATTTTGGGCCTGATCGTCTCCCTTTTTGGCGTGGCCGGTATTTTTATCTACTTAAATTCCGAATTTCTGGCCTTGATGGAAATTCTGATATACGTCGGAGCCATCAGTATCTCCTTTGTCTTCGCCATCATGCTTTCGGAACCCATGTACAAGGAAAAGTCGAAAAGGAACGTTTTTAAAACGGTCTTTACCGGAATAGTGGCCGGGCTGATTTTCTGGTCGTTTTCCACCATCATCACCAAGACACCCTGGGAAGCGGCGGCCGTAAAATCGGATGAATGGTCGGTAAGGGCCATCGGAAACCTGCTCCTGACAAGATACATGCTGGCCTTCGAACTCATCTCCCTTGTGTTGCTAGTGGCCATCATAGGGGCCATTATCATAGCCGGCCAGGGCCGGAGACAGAGGTCATCGCAGTGAACCAGCTTGAGGTCTACCTGTTTATTGCTCTGATCATGTTCAGCTTGGGACTGTGGGGCGTTCTGCAGCGCCGGTCTCTCATAGCCATGCTAATCTCCGTTGAGCTGATGCTGAATGCCGCTAATATCAACTTCCTGGCCTTCAACAGGTTTCTGGCCCCGGAACCGGCTGTGGGGCAGATAATCGCCCTGTTTGTAATGGGAACCGCGGCGGCCGAGGCCGCCATCGGGCTGTCCATCTTCCTGGCCGTATACAGACGCAACCAGAATATAGATATCGAGCGAATTAGGGATCTTAAGGGATAAGTTATGTTTGATGGATTAACCTTTGAAGTCTTGATGGCCATTACGGCCTCCATGACCACCCTGATCTGTTTCGGCCTGATAATGATTTTTACCCGCCGGTCCATCGCCGCCTCGGTAACAGTGAGCGTGGCCGGCTCCATAATAGCCTGGCTGGCCGCCCTTTATCTGTTCATCCACTTCTGGGGCGCCGAAGAAGCGGTTGTCTTCCAGGCCACTTGGCTGATTTCCGATTCCATAAACATTCCGTTTGGCTATTATTTTGACCCGCTCTCCCTGCTCATGCTCATGATCGTGGTCACCATCAGCGGCCTGATCCAGATATATTCCATCGGTTACATGGCCGGAGACCCTGGAAAATCCAGATATTACGCTTTCTTATGCCTTTTCGCCTGGTCAATGATCAATCTTGTGATCGCGCCTGCATTGATCCAGCTCTATATATTCTGGGAACTGGTGGGCGTTTCTTCTTATTTCCTCATCGGCTTCTACTTCGAGAAATGGTCGGCCTCCGAGGCGGGCAAGAAGGCCTTTGTCATGACCAGGGCCGGCGATATAGGTTTCTTTATCGGCCTGATAATCCTTCTTTTGAACGTCGGCGACCTGGGCACGGCCATATTCGGCACGGAAGCGGGGGTACACCAGCTGGAGATCAACTCGACTATGATCACCATATCGGCCATTCTGATCTTCAGCGGCGCGGTTGGAAAATCGGCCCAATTTCCACTCATGACCTGGCTGCCCGATGCCATGGAAGGCCCAACACCGGTCTCGGCCCTGCTCCATTCGGCGACCATGGTCGCGGCCGGAGTATACCTGGTCTCCCGTATCTTTCCGTTCTACCAGGCGAGTGAAGCCGCTCTTTTCGTAATGCTGGCTATCGGGACCATCACCATGCTCCTCAGTTCGACCATGGCCATGGTGGCCCGTGATATAAAGCAGGTCTGGGCCTTTTCCACGGTCAGCCAACTCGGATTCATGCTCATGGGACTGGGCGCCGGGGCCTATTTCGCCGGTGTGTTCCATCTGACTACTCACGCTTTCTTTAAGGCCCTTCTCTTCCTCTGCGCCGGTGTGTTTATCCATCACTTCGGCACAAACGATTTCTTTGACATGGCCAGGGGCAGGGCCCGGAAGATGCTCATTCCCATGATAAGCGTGACCATCGGTGTGAGCGCCTTAAGCGGAATCTATCCCTTTTCCGGGTTCTTTTCCAAAGAGGCCATCATGGGCGCGTTGTATGGTCGCGGCTCGATCTGGTTCATGGCCGGGCTGGCGGGAGCGGCCATGACCGCCTATTACAGCTTCCGGGTGATTTTCGTGATGTGGTTTCCCAAAGGGGAACCGGAGGCTCCTGCCGAAGAACACGGCGATGAACACCATGAGGCCCACTGGACCGTGGAATGGTCCATGAATATCGTCTTGATAATCCTTTCAGTCGCAACTCTTATGCTGGGCTTCTTCCAGGAGACATTGCAGGAGTTTCTTGAACGCGGACACCCCGCCGAACACCACGGTGGAAACACGGTGCTGATCCTGGCCATGGGCTGCGCTCTGGCCGGGATCGCTCTGGCCTGGTATGAGTATGGCCGCAAGAAGGCGAAGCAGGAGGGTTTCTTGTCCCGGATGAAACCCATCGAGACCCTTTTTGCCAACCGGTGGTACATGGACCACGGGTACCGCAAGCTTCTGGATTACGCGGTCTACGCTAGTTTCACCAACCTGTTTACCCGTAACGACCGCCGGATAATCGACGGCGCGATCGACGGCCTGGCTAAATTCACGGTCTCTCTGGGACGGGTTTTCGCCAATCTGCAAAACGGACTTTTGCAGTATAACCTTTATCTGACCTTTTTTGTCATAGCCCTGATGGGGCTCTATTTCTTGCTGGTTTAAACCTATGCTTGCCGATTTTTACGAAATAGTTCGTCAGTGGCCCTTGTTGTCGGGGATTTTAGTGACCACTGCCCTTGGTTTGTTCGTCATCATGCTCCTCCCCCAAGATCGGCCCATGGTCATCAAGAAATCGGCCGCCGTATTCGCCGGGATTGACCTGGTTATCTGCATACTTCTCTTCCTGGCTTACGACCGGGAGGCGGGCGGTCTGCAGTTCGTGGAAAAACACCTGTGGGTAGAGGCCCTGGGCATTTATTACTTCAACGCCGCGGACGGTATCAACCTGCCCATGCTGCTTTTGACCGGTATCGTTCTGTTTACCGGTTGTCTGACCATGTGGCAATTGGAAAACCGGGTCAAGGAATTTTTCGCCTTCTCCTTCCTCCTGGTGCTGGGCGTCTTCGGCGTTTTCATGGCCTTCGACCTCTTCTTCCTCTTCGTGTACTACGATATCGCCCTCTTCCCCATGTACCCGCTTATAGCCATCTGGGGCAGCACCCGGAAGGAATACGGGGCCATGAAGCTTACCCTGTATCTGCTGGGCGGAAGCGCCTTGATCCTTCCCGGAATAATCCTGGTATTCATTAAATCCGGGCTGTGGACCTTTGATCTCATCGCTCTGAGCCAGGTATACTTCAGCCCGTCCGTGCAGAGTATCGGCTTTCTGCTCTTCTTTTTCGGTTTTGGGGTCCTGGCCGGTGTCTGGCCGTTCCACACATGGTCCCCGGTCGGTCACGTGGCCGCTCCCACTTCGGTCTCCATGATTCACGCCGGAGTGCTGATGAAATTAGGGGCTTACGGCGTGCTGAGGGTCGGCGCGTTTCTCTTTCCCGAGGGCTGGGCTCAATGGGCGGACCTCATGGCCGTCCTGGCCACGACCGGTATTCTTTACGGGGCCTTTGTCGGATTAGCCCAGACCGACTTGAAGTACGTAATCGGATACTCCTCGGTCTCCCACATGGGAATAGTCGGCCTGGGGTTGTCGACGGTCACTATCAGTGGCTTAAACGGGGCCGTGTTCCAGATGTTCGCCCACGGAATAATGACCGCCCTTCTCTTTTCCTCAGTCGGCTATATTTACGACAAGACCCATACCAAACTTACTTTTGAGCTGGGAGGCATGTCCAGGAACCTGCCTATCATCTCGGCATTTTTCATTCTGGCGGCCATGGCCGCGGTGGGTGTCCCCGGTCTAGCCAGCTTCTGGGCCGAACTGCTGGTATTCATTTCCGCGGTCAAGGTCTATCCAATCCGCGGTATTCTGGCCATCTCCGGTCTTTTGATCTCGGCCCTGTTCATGCTCAGGGTGGTCATGAAGACTTTTTATGGCTCGGCTAATCCGAAATTTGCCGATCTGCCGGACGTGAGTGCCTTCCTGGCATCCCCCAGGGTCATTCTGGCCGGCGTGATACTCCTGTTCGGCCTGTTTCCCTGGATGATGTTAAATCTTATACAGGTCTCAACCTCGACCTTTCCGGGCGTGGTAGGTTTTTAAAGATTGATTGAGAATTAATGATGCTTGACCAAGTTATTCTATTTCTGCCGGAGCTTTCCTTACTATTCATGGCCCTGATCCTTTTCGGGCTGATCCTTTTCAGTGGTTCGAGTCCAAAACGGGATTATCATGTCGCCCTCATCTTGAGCGCCGCGGTCCTGGTTGTAACCGCCTTTTCTTTGAGCGCTGAAGGCAGTCTGTTCTTCGACGCCTACCGGATCGACAAGTTCTCACAAATTTTTAAGCTTTTCCTGAGTCTAGGCCTGTTTCTGGTCATCACCATCTGCTCCAAGCTCGAAGACAGCGTCGAGGAACGCCAACACCTCGAATTTTATCTCTTTCTTACCACTTGCACCGTGGGCATGATGATGCTT
The DNA here is from genome assembly GCA_036480955.1 of Candidatus Adiutricales bacterium. Lineage (GTDB taxonomy): Bacteria > Desulfobacterota > Desulfarculia > Adiutricales > JAFDHD01 > JAZGHI01. The sequence continues at coordinate 347 of JAZGHI010000007.1, read as the reverse complement.
GTTTCGGCCGTGGAGCTTATTACCCTGTTCGTGGCCCTGGAACTCTCATCCTACTCCCTGTATATCATCGTGCCGCTTCGGAAAGACGCGGCCTACGACGCTGAGGCGGCGGTTAAATTCTTCTTTATCGGGGCCATGTCATCGGCGGTGATGCTCTTTGGGATGAGTTATATTTTCGGCGTCTGCCAGACCACCTACCTGAATGAGATTATGAGTTCGCTGCCGTCCCTGATCCACCACCCGGGAGCGGTGATCGGACTGATTCTGACCCTTTGCGGGCTGTTTTTCAAGCTGGCCGTTTTCCCCTTTCATATCTGGGCCCCTGACGTATACGAGGGCGGCGGCAA
>JAZGHI010000006.1:0-10851 GCA_036480955.1 Candidatus Adiutricales bacterium | reverse complement strand
GCCACTGCAGGCGAAGCCGAAGTGGCAGCTCAAAATTCGAGCGCGACAAAGAGTTGGGCCAAAGGACGAAGTTTTACAGAGTTCTCAACTCAGAAAACTTAGACTTGTGACAGGTTACTAACTGGATTCATCTAACAACATGTTTTGGTAGTTCAAGGCAAGTTTTGTTGTAACCGATAAGGACTCACCGGCATTGGCGATTATATTTTTTACAATCACGGACGTATTGTTGTACTCCTCATTGAATACATCCGTATCCATCTCAATCGTCTCGATATCCTTTGAACCAAGCACCATCGCCCCGTGAGGTTCATGGTTAAAGTCAAGAAAGGGGATTTGTCCGAAAAAGTCATTGATTCCGAGCGTAGCCAGACAAACCCGCTTCTGACCTTCGTACCGTATCACGAAAACTTTTCCCTGCTGAATTTTGAATAGTCCGGGGTCTTTTTGTTCCTGCTCGATAAGTGGTTCGGCCGACTTTAGATCATCATCGTACGATGGGGGAATTTTTAAGAAAAATTGTTCAGCCAGATTTGTTACCTGGTCGATCCGGGTCACGATGCTGTCAAGCAAGTACTGAAATTGAGTCGAAAAAGAGGAAATGTCAACCAAAATTTTCTGGATGTCCATCACACCCAAAATGGTTTCACCCTTTGCCAGTATCGTAGCCGTCCTCGCACTTTGGTGACTTAAAACTGCGGCGAGCGCTCCCGGATACGACCCCTCACCCAGCCTGAGAACAGGCATTCGTCCTTTAGCTGTCTCACGGACAACGTCCACCGCGCCTTCTAAAACAACCCAAAACCAGTCCCCGTGTTTTCTTTCTCCGATAATTCGTTTGCCGTCCTCGAAATGCTCCTCGTTCAGTATATAAAAATGATCCGGGAATGGGCCTTTTATCACAGGTATGAGAAACTCTTCAGCCTTTTCAATCAACCGCTCCGGTTGTTTCCGTACCGGGGCCGGCCGCGGTGGAGGTTTCCTTGCGGGTGGCGCCTCCGTTTTCTCTCGCGCGGCCACCTTCTCAACCTCAGGTAATGGAACGACCTCGACCACCTCAAGTATTTCTTCTTCTGTTTCAGACAAGGGCACTTCTTTCGATTCCAGCGGGGATACTTCTTCTGTTTCCAACAGAGACACTTCTTCTGCCTCCGACAGGGATGCATCGATTTTTTCCGGTTCCAGGTCCGAAATGGTTTCTGACCGGGGTAGCGGTGGCACCTCTTCAACTGGTTCTATTATAGCCGGTATTGGTACAGGGATAATGATATCAAATACACCCCAGACGGGTTCACTGGGTATCCAGCTGGCTTTATGGACCTGAAAGCATAAGGTAACGGATTCAGTCAATTCCAACGGATCAGAGTAGAGCAAGGCTGATTCAGTGGGCTCAGAACCGTCAATAGTAAAAAAGATCTGGGCCTCATCGGTGGTGCATTCAACCGCTAGTGTTTGGGCTGTATCATAGCTTCCAGGAGCCAGTGACAGAGTAGGAGTCGCAACCTGGCGGTTAATTATATAAGAGGCGCTGATGACTTCGCTGGGAACCCAATTCGGGATAAACGCCTTCGCGGAAATGGTCGTAGATTCAGTCAATGGAACTGGGTCCTTATAGAGGATCGATTCCGGCGTCGGTTCGCTCCCGTCAAGCGTATAGAAAATTTCAGCCCCCTCAGTTAGGCACTCAAGGGAGACACTCTGGCTGGTAGTATAAATACCTGGTTTTAGAGAGAATTCCGGTGTTGCCACCATACCGGTAATTTCATATTCCGCACCGACTGTCAGACTGGGCTCCCAATGCGTTCTGAATGCGCGAGCGGAAATTGATATGGATTCATCAATTTCGATAGGTTCCGTGTAAAGGAGTGATTCCAAATCAGGTCTGCGGCCATCTATGGTGTACCTGATCTCCGCCTGCGGAGTGGCGCAGGAAATGAAGAGGACCTGGTAACTGGAGTAGATCCCCGGCTGGAGTGAGAACTTTGGTGGGGCCACGGATCCGGTAATTTCATATTCGGCGTTTATAGTTTCGCTCGGAGTCCAGCCGGATTTGAAAGCTTTGAAAGAAAGGGTCACGGATTGATCGACAATAATTAGACCTGAACAGAGCAGGGATGCCGGCGTAGGTTCGGTTCCATCGGCAGCATACCTGATGTCTACATCCTGAGTAGCGCAGGTCACATCAAGATTCTGCGCCGTGGTATACGTCCCCTCGGCTAAGGAAAGCTGAGGTGAGGCCACAGCACCGGTGATAATGAAAGCAGCGGACACCGGCTCGCTTGCCTCCCAGTCCGTTCTGAAAGCTCGCGTTGAGACGGTTATCGAGTCGACGATTTCAATCTCTCCAGTATATTCGAGAGAAGTTTCAGTTGGCTCTGTACCGTCCATAGTATACCGAATCTCAACCCCTGGGGTGGCGCAGGTGAGAGACAAAGTCTGGGCGCTGGGGTAGGTCCCCGGGGAAAGTGAAAATAAAGGCGGTGAGACTTGGCCTGTAATTTTATAGTCCGCTTCTACTACCTCACTTGGCTCCCAATCCTTTCGAAAAGCGCGTATTTTGAGAGAGGCACTTCTGGCAATATAAACAGACCCGGTGTAAAGAATGGAGTCCCCAGATGGCTCCTGGCCATCGGTGGTATAGTAAATTCTAGCATCTGAGGTTTCGCAGGTTATGCTCAGATTCTGAGACGCAGTGTATGTACCCGGTGTTACCGAAAGGATGGGAATGGAAACAGTGCCTGTGATTTCATAAAATGCGGAAACCATATCACCGCGTGTCCACTCAGGCTTGTAAGCCCTGGCCAGGATCGTGGTAGATTTTATAATTTCAATTTCTTCAGTGTACTCCAATGATTCTTCCGTTGGCTCTGTACCATCGAGGGTATAGCGGATTTGGACTTCAGGTGTCGCGCAGTCAATAGAAATAACCTGAGAACGTGCGTAAATCCCAGGTTGATGGGAGAACATTGGAGGGGATACTGTGCCTGTAATTACGTAAGTACCCTCAGACACCTCACTCGGCTCCCAATCCCTTCTGAAAGCCCGGGCCTTTACATTCGCACTCCGCGTCAGATTGATTGGACCTGAGTATGGAATCGAACTTTCGGTTGGAATGGAACCATCTGTTGAATAGCGCAGAGTTGCATTTGGGGTTTCACAAGTCAGGATCAGGTTTTGGCTGGAGGGGTATGTACCGGGTTTTACTGAAAGTTTCGGAGCGGCTACAGTCCCTGTTATTTCAAAAAAAGCAGAAACCAGGTCACTGCTCTCCCAATCCGGTTTAGAGGCTCGCGCCGTGACTGTGGTCGATTTTTTTATTTCGATTTCCCCTAAAAATTCCGTTGATTTATCAGTCGGTTCCGAACCGTCAAGAGTGTAATAGATCCGTGCCTCAAGGGTGGGGCAGATTAACGACAGGGTTTGGGCACTGGCGTAAGTTCCCGCTGAAAGAGAGAATAAGGGTGGGGATACCGTACCGGTGATTTGATAATCGCCCTCGGAAACGTCGCTAGGTTCCCAGTCTTTTCGAAAAGCACGGGCCTGGATGATGGTACTCTTTTCGATATGAATAGGGCTGGAATACAGAATTGAATCTTCAGTGGGGATCTTACCATCAATGGTGTAATAAATACTGGCCCCTCCGGTTGGACAATATAAAACCACACTTTGGCCTGTAAGGTACTTTCCTGGCTTCACCGAAAACATGGGGACGGCCATCTTACCGGTAATAATATAAGTGGCTGCTCTGGCCTCACTTGGGGCCCAACCTTCTCTGAAGGCCCTTACCGTAATCGTTGTTGTCTCTTTTATTTCTAAAGGCCCGGAAAAAAGAAGCGCTTCCATAGTGGGGAGTGAACCATCGGTTGTGTAATAAATATTGGCATCCAGGGTAGGACTGGAGACTGATAATTTTTCTGGTGCAGTATAAACCCCTTGTTCAATGGAAAAAATCGGGGCTTCTACCTTTCCGGTAATCTCATAAAATCCCGTGACCAATTCGCTGGAACCCCATCCCTCCTTAAAAGCCCGGGCGGATAATATTGTGGATTTTGATATTTCGATCGGTCCGGTGTAGGCCGTGGTGATCCTGGTGGGCTCATTTTTGTCGAGTGTATAGTGTATTTCCGCCCCTGGTGTGGCGCAAAAAATATTGACCATTTGAGGCTCTGAGTATATCCCAGGTTCGGCGAAGAGTATGGGAGTGGCTACTGCTCCGGTTATCTCATAAATAACCCTCTCAATCTTACTTGGACGCCAACCCGGTCTGAATGCCCGAGCCCTGATGGTGACGGATTTGGTAATGCCAATCGGATATTCATAAACGGGTGATTCCTCAGATGGATCGCTTCCGTCTTTGGTGAAATGAATGGTTGCGTCTGGTGCCAAGCTAGAAATGGTCAGGGTTTGGGCAGAGGAATAAGTCCCTGATTTTAGCGAAAAAGATGGCGGCACCGCTTTTTGAGTGATGTCGTACGTTTCGCTCGCGATTTCACTGGATTTCCAGCCGACTTTAAAAGCACGAGCCTTGACTGTTGTCGAGGCGGCTAATTCTATCGGGTCAACGTAGCGAAGCGCGTTTCCATCCGGTTCGCTTCCATCAATAGAAAAATAAATCAGAGCATCTGCCGTGGAGCAAGCAATGGAGAGCCACTGTGCTGAATCGTATTTTCCCGAAGGAGGCAAGATGGACGGCGTTTCCAGTTGCGTAACGGGCTGTTCTGTCTCAGATTTTTCATCGGATTTTTCATCAGATTTTTCCTGCCTGCTTTTTTTTCGTGATTCTCCCAGAAGGCTTAAATCCAGAGGTGCGAAAGAATCTGATTCCGAGGCGGCTTTGGTGCCGGATTCTATTGGTTCAAGAAACCGCTCAAGGTTATTCAAGTCGAGTGTTCGGACGGTTGATTGAGTGGTCAGAGCACTTGGACTTTCTGAAGGAGTGGCTGATCTCTCTTCCTGATGTGATTCATTCCCATTGAAGGGATCTTGGTCGTCTACTAATGCAGCCGGGTCAGACGAAGGTTTGTGAACTTCGAAACGATGACTGCATGCTGGACATTTTATGGATGCCACCGCACCTGGGATTCTGTTCGCGTCCAGGTTGTAACGTCTGCCGCAGTTGTCACATTCGATTATCATTGACGGCCCTATATGGGTTATCCGGACCCTAGATTTAGCTGTTGAGTGAAGTTTAGCTCATCACAGGATACAAGCTGATGATACCTAGCGGGATTCAAATTGTCAAATATGTTGAAGGGTATATATCAACACTGTACGCCAATAAATATACTATATAAGTATTTGTAATTATTGCTTTTTATCAATATACGCGGAAAAATGAAAATATTTTAATTTCTTCGAGTTGAGATTTGATAATCATAATAATGAAAGGTTCAGCCCTCCTTCCTTTTGATTACTTCCGCCTTAGCTTCATCATCCAGCAATTCCAATATCTTCGGATCGCTGGCTAATATCGTAACCTTTTCCATGAGCGACCTCATACGCTGAGCCATGGCCTCTAAAAAGACTTTGAAAAAGTTTGGCAGCTTGTCATATTCTTCAATTAAATAGTGGTCCTTGAAGGGCAACAAACCAACCTGGCCCACGGCCCGGGCTGCTGCTGACCGGGTGTACTGCCCAAAAAAACTCATCTCACCTAACGATTCGCCTTCATGAACACGATCAAGAATGATCTGTTTTTCACCAACAGTCCGAAATATTTCAACTTCCCCGTAGGCCACCACAAATATCCAGCCACTGATACTCCCCTCTTCAAAGATAAGCTCACCATCTTCGAAGGTTTTAATATTTCCTACTCGCTCATCTAAGGTCTTGTCCCCGAATTTCATGATGCCGTCTCCTTTTCCAACCTGCGGAGATATGATCAGTTTTCTTAAATAGGGCGATGTCCCTATCGACACACCTGAATCATTTTACCACATTTCCAGTCTGATTATACGTCTTGGACAGACTGACGGGAAAAATAAATGGCCATTAAGCAGAAATTCTTCAGAACAACAACAGATGTAATCGTGAGGCTGCGGTACCCGCCCTGTGCTTGGGTACCAGGAATCGACAACAGGAATTAGAGATTAATAAAGACGAAAAGGAATTTTTTCAAATCCACTGACATTTCCCGAGATTTCGCCAAAAAAAGCCACCGATAAGGCCGGTAGCATGGCATTCTTATTGTTTAACCCTTGGCAAGCCGGTATACACTCGCGGCGGTATCATAAAAAAGGGCGGCCTTATCCTCAGGCGAAAAATCCTGAACGATGCGCTTGAAAGCGTTCCACATGACGGTGTATGAATACGAAACTTTATCAACCGGGAAATTGCTTTCAAACATGCAGCGGCTGGCTCCGAATTCTTCAATGCACCAGGTATAGTATGGGCTCATGGCCTCGGCCAGCTCGATCGAGCCCGGCGGTTCGGTCCTTTCCGCCCATTCAAAGCCGCCTATTGGCATCCCGAGCCCGCCCAGCTTCACCACCACGTTGGGCCGGCCGGCGAGTTCTCTCATACCGTTTTTCCATTCCCGGAACACTTCCTCCCGCTTCCCGGCATAAGGACCAATATTAAGCGGCCCCCCGATATGATCCACTATTATGGTTGTTTCCGGGAAGGTTCCGGCCAAGTCCGCTAATTCCATCAACTGCGGGTGGTACAACCAGGAGTCAAAACTGAGGCCGTACCTGCCCAAGCAGGCAAAACCCTCCCTGAATTTTGAGTCAAGCAACAAACCCTCAGGAGAATCCATGTAACCCGAGATCTCCGGATAGGCGTCCCAAGCGACAGAATGCCTGATACCTTTAAACCTCGCTCCCCCCGCGGCCAGATGCGCCTCGAGCACCGGGGCGACTTCAGCGCCACGGGTAAGATCGGCGAAACCCACGATACCAGCGGCAACCTTGGTCTTACCATGTTCTCCAGTCAAGCTCTTTTCGGCGATTTCACTCACGAATTCGGTTTCACCTACAGGCCGCATCTCCAGGGGTCCGTCGGTCCTGAATGAGGCCCGGCACTCGACAAATACGGTTTCCACTAGGTTGTGCCCGCCTGCGATATCTTGCGACAGATCCTCAAGCACATATCGGCTGCCGGGTCGATCCCATAGGTGGTGGTGCGGATCACATATAGGTAAATCCGGGTCTAGGGGGTCCTCGATTGTCAGGCTTAACCAATCCTCCTGCTCCATGGTCATGCTTGCTCCTTTACGGTGCGCTCCTTTCAATCTTTTAATCCTGATGATACCTCAAATGACGGGAAAACACGCCCCGGCCTCTTTGGCATCTCCAGCTTGGGCCTTATAAATCGTCCCAGAACTTTTTATTCATCTTCATTAGAAATTTAAATATGGGGAGTACGGGATAGCACCATGAAAGAATATGCTATGGTCCACTAGTAAATGTCAGCTCTGCAAATTATAGATAATTCAAGCATATTCACGCAACCTGAAGCATACAGTGTGAAACCTGAAGTTCACCTCCGCAGGCTCTTCTCCGCGGACAGGGTACTGGCCTGCCGGGTAGTTTCTTTCAGTCGAATAATGAGCGTGGTGATGAGTTCTTTTAGTTGAGGAGATAAGGCCTCGTAATCTTTATCCAATTGATCCGTGTCTAAAAGTCCCAGACGAACCGGACCATCCGCGATTACAGACGCCGTCCGCATACCTCTGCCTCTCTCAAAAAACGCCATCTCCCCAAAGACATCACCTTCCTTGAGCGTATCGATGGTCACCGCCCCTTGAGGCGTTTTTTGGGTCACTCTCACCTTCCCTTCGAGAACCACAAAAATCCAGTATCCTGTACTGCCTTCCTCAATTATAACCGTCTTATCAGGGTAGTCTTCTTCTTTGGCCACATGAGAGTATAAAATCGGATCAAAAGACATTGCTCAAAAATTCTCTTTCACGGCATTAGAAAAAACCCAAGGTTTTTCATATCGTGTTCAGTTAAATGGGTAATATTCATCCCCAATAGAACGTTTTTGTCGGACTGATCCTGCCTGATAGCCACTATTTCGGCTGTCAAATCCAACTTTTTGTCGGTGGGGAGTTCGGTATTGATACTGAATTTGTCCCCTGGAATATGAGAGCATTTTTCAACATTGCTGTTTTCTACACTGAGGGCCAATCCTCCACGGCTCAGGTCTTTGATACGGCCTATCAAACTTTTTTCCGATGATGTTCCGGCCGGACGGTATCTGCAAAGCATGTCGATCTCCTTGCGATAGAACCGTCTTTGGGAAGTCAGCGGTTCACTTGGTGGCGCACTATCCCTTTCCGCCTTTTCTCTAGCTCTTAAAAGGCCAAAAACCTTATTTATTCGAAGGAGATGGCCCAGAGTCTGGTCAATGATATATTTCAGGGTTCCAGGTATCTGGTCATACTCCCTGGATAGTCTGGCGGGGTGCCATACTTCGATTTCTGAAGCCTCCAGAGCCCGAACTGAAGCCGATCGTGGTTCCGTATCACCGTATAAGAAGACCATCTCACCGATTATCTCACCCTGCTCCAGCGTGGCTAAACTGATATCCTGATCCCCGGCCTGGGTAAAAACTCCTACCCTGCCCTCAATGATTTTGTAGATCGAAATCCCGTAATCACCTTCTTTAACGATAAGATCACCCTTTTTATAATGAAGGCGAACAATGGGCGGGATCTTTTCTTTGCCTTTATTCATAATAGAAAACTTATGGCTTCTCGATGCAATATTATCACAAACTAGCTCTCATTTCGATCACAATAAAGAGTTTCCCACATAATTCTCCCATTCAAAAAAAGGAGTGCCATCCCTTTCCGAGACCTTTAAAACGTCCCGAATATTAATTCATAGAGCTTTACTTTCGACAATTTTTTTATATAAAAATATGTCCCCCTGAAGATGATGGTTCAGAGCCTTAAATCCGGATTCGCTACCGAGAAGCCGAGTCCAGGGGCACTCGTTACGGGAATATCAGGTAAAAAGAGGCAGATAAATAGTAAAAGTGGTACCGCTTCCCGGTTGAGATACCGCCTCGATACGACCCCCGCCATTTTCTACCATTCGGGATACTATAGATAAGCCCAACCCATTACCTCTCTCTTTGGTAGTAAAAAAAGGATCAAATATTTGGGGCAGGTCTTCCGTGGTGATACCAAGGCCGTTATCGGACACTCCGAGCCGGGCCATAGAGGGTTCCTTCTCGTCTTTTTCCGCGGATATCAAAATATCACCGCTATGGACCATGGCCTCACAGGCGTTTGTAAGCAGATTCCACAATATTTGTTCAAACTGGTAGGGATCGAACAGAATGCTGAGGCCGTCATGAATATCCGTATTTACCGTTACCGCCGCTTGGGAGAGATCTTTCTGGTTGAAATCACGAACAATCTGTCCTATGGTTTCATATAAATCCAAGCGAACCGGGTTCCCGGTTTTAGGCCTGGCAAAAAGCAGGAAATCTTGCACAACATTTTCGAGGCGCTCCATCTCCCGCCGAATGATCCTCATGAGAGGGTCTTGATCTGAATTCCCCTTCAATTCAGAGTCCAGCAGCTGAATCGAGCCGCTCATGGATGCCAAGGGAGTCCTGAGCTCGTGGGCGATGCTGGCGGCCATTTCCCCAACGGCCGCGAGTTTTTCCACCTTCTTAACCTCTTCTTCCATCTGATGTATTCTTGATTTATCCTGAAAGACCAGTAGCCATTCCCAATTCAAACCTGATTTATCTCTCAAATGTTGTGGAGCCATTTCCAACAAAAGGGTCTGTCCGTCACGGCGGGTGTAGGTAAAGTTGCGGGGTTGAACAGGAGAATCTGAGGATTGATTAAAATCCTGAAGGCTGAGTCCAGGAAAGAGATGGCTATAAAGCCGTCCACGAATTTGCTCGAACTTGCACCCGGTTATCCGTTCACCTGCCGGATTACAGGACAGTATCTCACCTGCCTGTCCCAGGGTCATCAAGCCCGTATCGATACTCTGAATGATACTCTCGTTTAAACCTTCCAGTCTCTCCAAATCGCTCTCTTTTACCAGGAGCTGGCGGCGGGTCTCCTCGGCCCGGAAGGCAAAATAGCCGGACAGATATGCCACTAGATAAAAGGCACACATGTTAATAAGGATCCTGTACAGAACCTCGGGCGCTGTATAGTGATCCTGCAAACCGACGTAGGTGTAAAAGGGTGTAATTTTTTGATAGTACTGCAGGTCCAGAACCAGGCCGTAAAGGATGGTCGAAAATGAGGCTATGATAATCGCGCCTTTTCGGTAGAGGACCATACTGGCCATAATTATGGCCAGGATGTACATAAAAGAAAAAATGGAAGCAATGCCGCCGGTTAGGAAAATAATAGCCGTGGTAATGATCACATCCCCGAAACTCTGGATATATGCCTGGATTGTCTGGGAGAAAAAACGGGGCAGGACCAGCATGTAAAGGAAGGTCAATAAATAGATAACAACGATAAGGCCGTATAATCCAGCCAGGGTGGCGTTGGCGATTTCCTCCGGTTGCCTAAGCTGGAGAAAAATATTACTTGCCAGGAGGAAGGTGGCGAAGACAACCCGGAAAAATATCAGCCATCTAAGTCTCATGGCCGGGCTTTCTTTGGATTCTGAATTCGCGGGAACCTGGCTCATCTCATGGCTGCTCTGGTTCTCTGCCGACATTTTTGAGGTGGAAATTAATCCGTTTAAGCTAAACGAGGTCACCGATCTGGAACATGGGCATATACATGGCCATCATCATACCACCCACCAGCGTACCGAGCATGATGAACATCAGAGGCTCGATAGCCTTGGTCAATGCGTCCACCGCGTTCTCCACTTCTTCATCATAGGCATCGGCAATCTTGCCCAGCATAGTCTCCAG
>JAZGHI010000005.1:0-4487 GCA_036480955.1 Candidatus Adiutricales bacterium | reverse complement strand
GTTCCGCTGCGTGACACCACGCCTATGGAACCGGGACGATGTATGGCGCCGGGCATGATGCCAAGTTTGGTCTGTCCGGGTGAAATGAGGCCGGGACAGTTGGGACCGATCAGGGCCACACCCTTTTCATGAAGGTGGTGCCATACCTTGGCCATATCCAGGGCCGGTATGCCTTCAGTGATGCAGACGACTAATTTCAGCCGCTCGGCTGCCTCCATGATGGCGTCCGCGGCCATGGCGGGCGGCACGAAAATAAGACTGGCGTCGGCCTCAACTTCGGTCACGGCGCGGTCCATGGTGTCGAAAACAGGCACTCCCAGCACCTGCTGGCCACCCTTGCCCGGGGTTACCCCGGCCACGATCTTAGTGCCGTACTCTATCATCTGTTCGGCGTGAAAACGGCCTTCGTTACCGGTGATGCCTTGTACTATAACCCGTGTGTTTTTATCCGCTAAAATACTCATGGATTCTCCACATTATAACTTCGGCTGCTGTATATTTAGAAATTCAAGCTACTTAACCAGGTTGGCCACTTTTCGGGCGGCCTCTCTAAGATCGTGTGCTACGGCAAAGTCGAGGGAGGATTCGTTCAGAATCCGCTGGCCTTCCTCCTTGTTGGTTCCTTCAAGACGGACGATTATCGGCACTTTTACCTGGGCCTGGCCAAGAGCGTCGATCACCCCTTTGGCGAAGACGTCACAGCGTAAAATTCCGCCAAATATATTAATGAGGATGGCTTTAACCCGCTTGTCCGACAGGATAATCCGGAACCCATGGCCGATGGTTTCCTCGCTTGCTCCACCCCCCACATCAAGGAAGTTGGCCGGCTCGGCCCCGGCCTGTTTGATCAGGTCCATAGTGGCCATGGCCAACCCCGCACCGTTGACAATGGCCCCGATGTTACCCTCCAGCCGGATGTAATTAAGGTTATATTTGCCCGCTTCCAGTTCCATGGGGTCCATTTCATTGGTATCTATCAGTTCTTCAAGCTCGGGATGCCTGAACAGGGCGTTGTCGTCGAAATTAATCTTGGCGTCCAAGGCCAATAATTGGTCGTCTTCCGTTACGACCAGTGGATTAATTTCGGCTAATGAAACGTCCTGGGCAACAACAAGCCGGTAGAGGTTTGAGAAAAACCGGGCCCCGGCGAGTAGGAGGCCGTTTTTCCAGCCTAATCGTTCAGCCAGGTTTCGGGCTTGAAACGGATTCAATCCCGAGCGGGGATCTATAGCCTCTTTAAAGATCAGCTCAGGGGTTTTCTCAGCTACCTCTTCGATGTCCATACCTCCCGCCGGACTGACCATCAGGACAGGCCGGGCAAGGCTTCGATCCAGAGTCAACCCTATATAATATTCCTTTTTATATTCTTGAGCGGTTTCTATCAGAACCTTTCGGACCAACCTGCCTTCGGGGCCGGTTTGAGGAGTGACCAGGGTTTTACCCAGTATATCCCGGGCCGCGTTCTTTACCTCCTCGGGTCCTCGGCCAAACTTTACGCCACCGCCTTTTCCTCGGCCACCGGCGTGAATCTGGGCCTTGATTACGAAATTGTCTCCCTCTAGTTTTTTGGCTATCTCATAGGCCTGATCCGGTGTGTCGGCCACCTCGCCCGGGGGGACGGGCAGGTTGAAACGTTTATACAGGTCTTTGGCTTGATACTCATGAATTTTCATATTGAATGGGCTCCAATATTCATATTTACGAGCGAGCGAGTTTTCTGGTTATACAGCAGGCCCAGTCCAGGGGCAAGTAATTTTACCGGTGAGAAAATAACTTTGATGTCCTGAAAAAACAGGGAACAAATTCAATTTGCCGAAATGATTGAATCTTACTTTTTAAACTTATTCAAATTTTCTTGACCTTTAAACCGTACCAGTGCTAATTATAACTGTTGGTTAAAGACGGGCCATCAGTGCCTGTAGAGAGTCTGTTGATTCGCTGTAAAATAAACACATCGTAAATATTTTACCGGAAAAATCAGTTTTGGAAATGCCTTTAAAAACCTTACCCGGTCTCTTTTAGCTGAATACAGGCAATCCCGTCACCGAACAATTTATTTTAAATATCAAAACAGGAGAAACCTCATGGGCATAAATTTTTTTAAACGCAACGACAGGGATTCAAAATTCGTGCTTTTTGAGCATATTGGGGTAGATAAGTTATTAGAATATGAAAACTTTCGTGACTTTACCCTTGATGACTTCAGCATGATAATCGACGAAGCCCTTAAAGTTGGCACCGATTTTCTTGGACCGGCCTTGCAGGATGGCGACAGGATTGGCGCTGTATTTTCAGATGGCGAGGTCTCTCTGCCGGATTCCTTTCACGAATGTTGGAAGGCCATGGCTGAGAATGGCTGGATTGCCCCGGCCAACGCCCCTGAATATGGCGGGCAGGGTTTACCGCAGGTAGTGTACGGGCTTATTGCAGAGTTTTTCACCGGCGCCAACATGGCCATGATAACCTATTCCGGACTAGCCGTCGGCGCGGGCCGTCTGATCGAGAATTTCGGGACCGAAGAAGATAAATCCCTGTTTGTTGAAAACATGTTCACCGGTGTCTGGGGAGGAACCATGTGCCTGACCGAGCCCGACGCCGGCACCGACAATGGTTACCTGCGCACCAAAGCCGTACCGGACCCTGATTCGGATGACAGCCGTATCTATAAAATCCAGGGATCGAAGTGTTTCATAACCTGCGGTCAGCACGACCTTACGGATAATATTGTACACCTTACCATTGCCCGGATCGAGGGCGGACCCGAAGGGACGAAAGGTATCAGTCTTTTCATAATTCCCAAGATCTGGGTAAATCCGGACGGCTCGTCAGGAGAGCCCAATGACGTGGTCTGCGGCGGGATCGAGCATAAAATGGGTATCAAAGGCTCATCCACGGCCACCATAAACTTTGGCGAAAACGGTAATTGCCGGGGAATTCTGTTGGGCGAACCTCATTCCGGAATGGCTAAGATGTTTCAGATGATGAACGAGATGCGGCTCGGCACCGGCACCCAGGCCCTGGGAATAGCGGCCTCCGCGTATGACACGGCCCGGGAATACGCTAAAGAGAGAATACAGGGCCCGCCGTTCACCAACCGCCGTGCGCCCCGGGTTCCCATCATCCAGCATGAAGACGTGCGCCGGATGCTGATGAACCTTAAGGCCGGAACAGAAGCCATGAGGGCCTTCATTTTAAAACTCTATTACCTGATGGACGTGTCAGAGCATGATCCGGATAAGAAGGTCCGGGAGCAAGCCCTGAGACAGGTGGATCTTTTCACCCCCTTGATAAAGGCCTATTGCTCCGATTTTAGCTACACCCTGTGCCGGGAGGCGATCCAGATTTTGGGCGGGGTGGGATATTGCAACGAATTTCCGGTTGAACAATACGCCCGTGATTCAAAAATCCTATCTATTTGGGAAGGTATCAATTACATTCAATCTCTGGACTTGGTCGGCCGGAAATTAGCCATGGAGAATGGCACGGTTTTTCAAAGCTGGCTCGATCAGGTAACGGCTTTCGCGGAACAGAATGCGGAAGACTCTGATTTCTCAATTGATTTTGATCTCCTCAGTCGCAGCGCCCGGGTGTTGGGCGCATTTGTGCAGACCTTTACCGAACAATTCCAGGAGGGAGGCAACATGCGGCTGATCCCCTTGAATTCATACAGGTTCCTGGATTGCTTCGCTGAAGTGGTGATGGGACAGCTGATGCTGGAACAAGGCCTGATTGCCCGGGAAAAAGTCAAGGAGGTGGATCCCGGTTCAGCGGACGGTGTTTTTTATAAAGGTAAAGTGGAAACGGCCCGTTTTTTCTGCCGCAACATCATGACCAACGTCTTTGCCCGGGAAACGGCCATGAAAATAAAGGACACTTCCGCGCTGGACATCTCGGAGGAAGTTTTTTAACCGGATAGAACCGTAAACATCCATAATGACACCTGTTTTGAGGGAGCTTTGGTCAGTTAACCTGCTCCCTCTATACTTTTGGGGCCATTTGACGGATACTGCTGATATTTGGACCTGTCGTCAAAAAGCGGGAGTTCTCAGCTACTTGACCGCGCCAGAAAAGACATGTATAAAGAAATTCCATAAACTAAAAACAGTTGCGAACGGATAATCCGCGGTAAAAAATCAATGATCATTTAATAATTGGCCCGAAAAGTTGTATCAAATAATTTCATCGGGCCAACTTTTTTTCGAGCCGATATAGATGTTATAAAGAGGGGGACTTACCATTTCTAAAACAGCACTAATCACTGGCATCACCGGTCAGGACGGATCGTACCTGGCGGAATTCCTGCTGGCCAAGGGATACAACGTATTTGGTCTGGTGCGCCGTTTAAGTTTGAGTAATTACGAGCGCATCATGCATCTTCAGAGCAAGATCGAGTTCATACAGGGTGACCTGCTCGACCAGAACTCGCTCATTTCGGCCGTACAAGGCGCCGAGCCGGATGAAGTCTACAATCTGGCGGCCATGTCTTT
>JAZGHI010000004.1:0-7447 GCA_036480955.1 Candidatus Adiutricales bacterium | reverse complement strand
TAAAAAAGTACTGACCGAGAATTGCTGACTAGCCATAGCCAGGCTTGACAATCACCCCCAGTCAGCTAAAATAATCTAACGCCTGTGGGGACGAAATGCTATCTAATGAAAACCGGTTTCGGCCAAGAGTGAAGCAAAATATTGGATTTTTTAAATAAACCATGACTACAATTATTCATTGTGCCGATTTACATTTAACCAGAGGAGAGGATAGAGAATATTCGCTGTCAGTGCTGGATGAGATATTGACCATTACTGATCATGAAAAGGCAGAATATCTACTCATTTGTGGGGATCTGTTTGACTCTTTTGAGGATGCAGACATTATGCGCGCTGAATTCCGAAGCCGTATAGAACCCATTCGCGCACATTGTCAAATTCTGTTTATTCCAGGGAATCATGAAGACCTAGGTAAGGGGAATCGAAAGCTTTCCAATCTTGATCTAGGGGCTCTGCGCACGTGCTATGCTATACCATTTGAGCTTATTACCTGCTCTGACGTTGAATTTCTATGCATCCCGCATCAGGCCGATTACCGGGATTACTATGAATGGGATTTAGCACCTAAGAATGCAGCCTTCAGGATTGCTTTAGCACACGGCCTTGTATCTGGTCTAGATATTTATGCTGGTCCTGAGCCAGAAGAGGAGGTACCCGTTGGCACCATCGATCCGGATTTATTTGCCCGCTTCGATATCGACTACGCAGCGATGGGCCATATCCATTCGCGACGAAATGAAATGTATGAGCAGGCTCATATTTCCTATCCTGGTTCCTCAAGAGTATGGCGACGTGGCGAGACTGGCACTAGAGGAATCAACCTTGTTAAAATCGATCAGACTGTCCAGGTAGATTTCCACCCCCTTACATCGGCCGGCCAGTATAGGCGACACAAACTTCCATTAACACCGAACGGAAATATTGAAGATATAGAGACCCTTTCTGAAGTCTGGGAAAAATATGATTGGATTGATCTCAATTTCTCCGGAATTGTTGAAGATGAAAACTCCGTTGCTGAACTGGAAAATAGGCTTCACTCTGAATGGGATGGACGTGTGCGAAAAATCGAAATTCAACGTACTGACGTTCAACCTCTCCCAGGAATCATATCTCAACCGATCGTCAAGAAATTCCTTCAAGTATGGCAAGAGAAGGAACCGGATATTGCAGATAAAAGAGCATACACCATTTGGCTTAAAGCAAGGCAAATGGGGTTAGAACAGATCAAGAACATCTTGGAAGCAAGGCAATGATAAAAAGGCTGATTCTTACAAAATTCGGCAAGTTTACTGAGGAGGTCCTGGATTTCGCTCCAATCACAATTGTATCTGGCCTCAATGAAGCAGGCAAAACAACCGTTTTTGACGCTTTGTTCGATACGCTTTGCAGGCCCCCCGGCAATACAAGAGAAGGAAGAAAGCTTAGGAGCCGCTATGGTGAAAACCGGCAGGCGGATATCGAATTTAACAGAGAAGAAATCAACTTCGAAGTGAGTGAATTCATGAACCTGCACGCAATAAGGGCCGGTGATATTAACATAGAAATGAGCGATCAATCTGACTGGATGGAAAGAGTCAAATCGAGCCTGTTCTCCGGCGGTATCGACCCGAATCTAATTAGGGCAAATCTTGAAAGGCTCGCTTCCACACAGGGAACAATGGCTCACAACCGGAATCGAAAACAGTTTGAATCAGACCGGGATCAGAAGAAGAATCAATTAAATTTATTAAAAACCAAGAGATCCAATATTCTTCAAGACGAAAAGCAAGTGGCACGCCAGGAAAAGGACAGTCAGAGAATGGAGCGGAGCCTGCGAGAAAAGGAACAGGAACTCGGAG
This sequence comes from Candidatus Adiutricales bacterium, assembly GCA_036480955.1. Taxonomy (GTDB): domain Bacteria; phylum Desulfobacterota; class Desulfarculia; order Adiutricales; family JAFDHD01; genus JAZGHI01. The sequence continues at coordinate 5,609 of JAZGHI010000004.1, read as the reverse complement.
ATCTCAAAAAGCAGCTTAACATCGAGGAGAAGATCGGAACACGCAAAGAATTAGATAGAATACTGGAGTTTCTTGACGAAGGGGAAAAAATTGAAAATGATATAACGTTACTCAACGCATATCGAGACAATCAAACTGAAGTGTTAGACAAGCTGCAGAGGGATATTGCTAAACTTAAGAGTGACCAAAGACTTAAGGAGGCTGCAATTGATATCTCTCGCACAGATGTTGAAAATATGGAGAACGAAACAAAAGACCTCATTAAAAAAGAAGAAAAAACTCGAGCCATCTCCGAACTGGCGGCCAGTATAAATGAAAAAATAATAGTCTTTCTCTCAGATCCACCTGCGACTTCAACTATCTCCTGGAACAAGAAGCTGTTAATTATGGGTGTCGTTGCTTTACTTTGCAGTATAGCCGTCGCAACGGTAACAGAGAGTAGCGTAGTTCGTATCTTCCTGGTTGCGTTGGGATTTGCATTGTTCACTATTCTAGGCCTGTTAGCAAAGACACATAAGGTAGCTATTGATAAGGAAGGTCGTCAACGGTTTTTTGAGGACCTAGTAAGTGAATGGAGAAATAGCACTTTGGATGACGATAGAGCACAATGGCAGATTTTGGAAGAATTTCAGGAAACTCTATTATCGAAAAAAAACGCCTACAGGGAATTAAAGGAAAAGCTTAACAGGATAAATAATGAGAGGAATATAAAACTTGATCAATTAGAAAATGAAAAAGAAGACCTCATAAGGCTCAAGCAAAATCTTCAGAATTTCGTTGAAGACGAAAAGAAATGGCTAGAAACGCGAGGAGTAGCAAATCGAGACGAGTATCTAGCAAATTTAACGAAAAGAAGAGAATTAGCGCTACGGCGCGAGCAAAGGAAGAGTACGCTGGTGGCTTTCTTAAGAGAAAAAAATCTAGAAAAAACACAAGAACTCCGCCGTTTTTGTGATCGTACGCTCAGGGAATTTGATGAAGAGGGCATTCCTGAAACGGGCAAGCCGGAACATGAATTTGTTTTGCTGAAGAGGTCCGTCGATGATAAGAGCCACGAAAAGGAGGACATCTCCAACAAGTTACAGGAGTTAAGAGAAGAGTTAAGAGAAAAGGGAGGGGTTATCAGAGGATCTCTTGGCGGAATACCAGATCAGATAATTCAAGAGGAATCACAAATCAAAAAATACGATGAAATGATAGAGAACAACCTACTTGAACGAGAAGCCGCAGAACTGGCTGGTGAGATATTCAGTTCTGTCGCACGGGATTCGGATGCAGCGCTGGTAGAGCTAGGTAAAAGCCTCAGTCAAGAGTTCGAAGAAATAATTGCCAATTCAGGGCAGGTGACTGTTTCACAGCTGGATACTTCCTCGATCTTAATTACTGATGCAGGCGGAACTGAGCGCTCCTTTGAAGATCTGTCCAGCGGTACCATGAATTCCTTCCTCTTTGCTGCTCGCCTTGCCCTTGCGAAGCTAGCCACGACAGGAAAAAGCCTTCTCGCGCTAGATGAACCTTTTACTTCTTTTGACAAGTATCGATTAGATAATGCTCTTGCCATGCTAAAAAAATTCTATGACGAAAACGGTTGGCAGATTATCATTTTAACAAAAGATGAATTCCTAGTCGATCAAGTAAAAGAGCTTTTCCCGGAAGAAAAGGTAAAAGAGCACCGTCTGGGTATATGAGACTATTTTTCAGAATCAATACGCGTTAGGTAGATGAGCAGGGATAAGGAATAAGGAGGAGTCGGCGAATGAGCCAAGATCTCGAGGGTTTCCTGCCTTTGGAAGAAAGTTGGACCGGACCGGCCGGAGACATCCAGGCTGAGGCTTTTTACGAGGACTCCCTCTACGTCCTGCTTTTCCCGGACGAGGAGGAGAGGAGGCAGAAAATGCCACTATTCGTGATTTTGGCGATTTAACGAATTTTTCAGTCAAAACTTTTGGCAAGCGTTATAGATCAGTTTCAGCCGCAATTCCATCCAGATACTCTTTATACTCGAGCAGTTTAGCTAGTACCGTCGAGGCGCGTTCAGCGTTGGGATAGGGGAAATGGCCGCCCTCCCCCATCTGAGAAGTCCGCTCGGTAAAGGTGGTGGTCAACAGCGGTTTATCATATTTTTCCATCCAATAATTAATCAGTCCGTCCAGAAGCGGGTCCATTAATCCCATGATACCGACCAGTTTCATCGGGTCGAATTCATCAGCGGACATGTCCTGGAAAAGCTCCTTAAGGCCGGTAAAAAACGGGCCTTTTTTCATCTTCTCCGTGGTAAGGGCCTCGGAGACCAGTTCTATGAATTCCTCGATATCAGTGCTCTGGGTCATTAAGAACGAACTGAACATCATACCGAAACCGGCCTGGACAGCCTGGCGAATTTTAACCGGATCGTCAGAATCGAGCCGTTCGATATTTTCCCGGGCCATTTCCTGGATCCCTTCCATTCGTTTTTTAAAGCCCTCCATCCTGCGCCCGGCCCCGCCCCTGGCTGACGATAATGTTTGCGACATGCCTGACATGGACCCGAAACCCATGAACAGGACCGCTTCAACTTCAGGGTGCCTGAGCAGTATCTCCGGAGTTTTAATGTATTGAATAAAATTGCGGTCGCCGGCCGGGTCCACGGGATTGCCGTGGCTCCATCGGGACGGAAACATGGAATTGAATTTGTCCATCACCGCCGGAGGGAGGTCGATGACATTTAGTCCTCGCGAGGCGCAGGCGTCGGCGGCCATAACTCCATAACTGCCGCCTGGGGTGGTAATAACCACGTTCGGGCCTTTGGGGAGCGGTTGAGTCAGAAATCCGATAGCCACGTCCAGCATCTCCATGGTGGTATCGGTGCGGATAACACCGGCCTTCTTGAAGGCGGCATCATAGATTGTGTCCGTACCGGACAATGACCCCGAATGAGATGAAATGGCCTTGACCGCGGCGTCCGTCTTCCCGGGCTTCAGGGCCACCACCGGTTTTTTGGCCGTAACTTCCCTCACCTTTTCCACGAACCGGTGGCCGTCTCCCAGGCCCTCGATGTAAACCATTATCACCTTGACCTTGTCATCATGACCCAGGTACTCGATATAGTCCTCGATCTGAATATCGGCCGTACCGCCGCAGCTTACATATTGCTGGAAGCCGAACCCGCGTGAGGCAGCGTCGCTTACCATCGCTCCGCCTACATTACCTCCTTGGGATATAAGGGCCAGGGGTCCTTCCAGGATCGGCAGGGGAAACATGAAGGCCGATAAATTGGCCGGGGCGCTCCACATGCCCATGCAATTCGGGCCAACCAGGCGAATCCCGCCTTTTTTAGCAATGCCGACCACCTCATCCTGCATGGCCTTGCCTGCTGGACCAACCTCGGCGAAACCCGCGGTTATGATCACACCGGCTTTGATCCCTTTCTCGACGCAGTCCTCCATCACTCCCGCGACTTTATCCGGAGGAATGACAATAACCGCCAAATCCACCGGTGACGGTATATCGGTTACTCTTTTATAGGCCTTACGGCCCAGGATTTCCGGGTCGCGGTTATTTACCGCAAAAAGGTCTCCCTCGAATCTGCTCTCGAGGCTGAAAAAAGTTGAAAATCCCCACTTACCCACATTATTTGTGGCCCCGATTACAGCTACGGACCGGGGTTTAAACAACGGCTCAAGTTCTTTTACTATGTCAGGTTTTCCCATACGGCCTCCGCTCTATTTTAAATTACGCAACGCAGTTCAACCAACGAAGCATACTTCTATTTATCGACCGGAAGCAAGTAAATTAGAGAAAATATGGGTGTGATTTGGGATTGAAAAGTCAGGTTTTCCGCGAGCCGGAACCGCTTATTTGAAAAATGCCGGTCAGTATTTCAAAATGATGGGGAGTATCCGCATGGCAGTACAATTCTGATAAAAACCCTATAAAACAAGATCTTTAGTCAGAAATATAAAGTATTTTATCGTTATGGTAATTATCTGATAAAAGTAACCCAACGGCGGGAACAGTAGCAAATTTGTCAAAAAACGGTTTTTTCTAGCAGGGGCAGTGGTAGAGCGTTTGCCCCGCGAATCAAAAATCTATGCCTGATAATTTCAAGAAGTTACATTCTTGTTTCTCAGGAAATTCTCAAGGAAACAAGTACATGAGGGATCAGCATACTGCTCCCCAGCCATACTTGTGATTTCCTTTCCGCTTGACAGGTCTGTTTACCCTCATTAGACTCCATCCGACTTGCGAATGGAGACTAATTACATGCTCGAACGGCTGTTCAATCCTGCCAATGTAGCCATAATCGGCGCTTCCACGAATCCCATGAAATCCGGCAGCAGGTTTTTAAAGGGCCTGATCGACGCGAAATATGAAGGCCGGCTTTATCCGGTTAATCCTAAAACCGAAAAAATCATGAATCTGGAAAGTTACAAAAGTATTCAAGACGTTCCCGAAGAGATTGACCTGGCCATCCTGGCCATTCCCAACTCGGCCACTCTTGCGGCCATAACCGAATGCGCGAAGAAGAAGGTCAAATTCGTGATTGTCCACGCAGCCGGATTCGGCGAAACAGGGCCGGAAGGCCGTGAAATACAAGCCAAAATGGTTGCAGTCGCGCGAAGCAGCGGGATGAGGATCGTGGGGCCGAACTGTATGGGCATATATAACCCCGAGGCCCGGTTTGATACGATTATGCCCTATCTCAATGACCCCGAGAAAAATGAGAGCGGGACAGTGGCTTTTGTAGGCCAGAGCGGCTGGGGGACAGAGACCGTGATCCAGGAAGGCCTAAACCGGGGCTTGAATTTTTCCAAGGTCATCAGCATGGGCAACCAGTGCGACCTGACTATCGCCGAATATTTCGAATACCTGGGCGCCGACCCAAAAACGGGGATCATTTCTTCGTATATGGAAGGATTAGTAGACGGCCGCCGGCTCATCCAGGCGGCGAAAGAAATTTCAAGCAAAAAGCCGATCATCGTCTGGAAGTCAGGCCAGACTCAATCCGGCGCCAAAGCAGCCGCCTCTCACACCGGTTCACTCGCTTCCAGTGATCCTATCCTGCAAGCGGCTTTCAAACAGGCCGGTATCATAAGCGCCGACAGCATACTCGAACTTCTCGACTTCCTGGTAGCCTTCAATTCACCTTACCTGCCTCAAGGCCGCCGGATAGGTATTCTGGTCGAAGCCGGAGGCGGGGCCGTGGCCGCGGCCGACGCCTGTGAAAAGGAAGGCCTGATTCTGCCTCGTTTTTCAAACGGCATCCGCGCAGAGATCACCGGTTACCTGCTTAAGGTGGGAGCGCCTAAACCGGCCGCCGGGAATCCGGTGGACCTGGTCTGGCCCCCTTATGGTGAAACCCCTGAAATCATCCAGAAATGCCTGGAGATAATGTTCTCGGAGATCGATACCCTTCTCTGGATGACCTATTTTCCCCTGGCGGATGAAAAATTCGCCGCCAGCGTGGCCGAAATCCGGGACAAGGTCAAAAAACCGCTCTTCGTGGTCCCGGCTAATCCCCTGTCCCAGGCCCTCAGGATATATGCCCGGCGGGGCATGCCCACCTTTACCCGACCCGAACACGCGGTCAAGGCTATATCGGCCCTGGTGCGGTTCGTGGAAATGAGCGG
>JAZGHI010000003.1:0-3458 GCA_036480955.1 Candidatus Adiutricales bacterium | reverse complement strand
ATTTTGGGTCCGCCAGTAAACCTACGGCCGGGGAGATGTTTTTGCCTATTTCCCAGGGAGAATCATCCAGCTGAATCAAGGCACAGCCGTCGGGGAGGGGATTGCCTGAAGTGTAAAAGACTTCGTCAAAAAGATTGGCCCCCACGGCCAGCAGGGCATCGGCTTGATTGAGAAGCCTTCGTATGACCGAGTATTCTCCTAGCAGTTGGCCTCGGAAATGGGGATGAGAAACCGGAAAGCTCAACGCCCCCATGAAAAGGGTGTTCCAGACAGGGGCCCCCAATGTTTCGGCTATTGATACCAGATCTTCCTGAGCCTGGGCCACGGCCACTCCATCACCGCAGATGATAACCGGATGTTCAGCCCGAGCCAGAAGATCGGCGGCCGCGGCGACGCCATCCGGATCGGGCCTCGTCCGCCGGTATGAGGCGCTGACTCCAGGCGGTTCGAAATCTGCTTCCTCCTCAAGAACATTGCTCGGTAATGAAATAAATACCGGCCCGCGGGGAGGATCTTGCGCTACTTTAAACGCTCTCGGTAAAATGACCGGGATCTCTTCCGCGTGGTGAAGCTGTACCGCCCATTTGGTCAGGGGTCTGGCCATACCGACCAGATCGTGGGACAGAACCGGTTCGCGGACCAGCATCCTGGTGTCCTGCTGCCCGGCGGTAACCACCAGAGGAACCTTGCCCACATACGCGTTATAGAGCGCGCCCAAGGCGTTTCCCAGCCCAGGCGCTACATGCAGATTGACCACGCCGGTCTTCCCAGAGGCATTGCTGTACGAATGAGCCATGCCCAAGGCAGAGCCCTCTTGGAGGGCCAGAATATATTGAAGCCGGGGATAATCCGCCAGCATGTCCATGAATCCCAGTTCTGTTGTTCCGGGATTGCCAAAAATATATCGAACGCCTTCTCTTTCGAAGATATCAAAGATGGCCTTGCGGCCGGCCATGACGGTCATATTATAAATTCCTTTATTTAGGCCAGAAGTCCCTCGGCTTCAGCTTTTTCCGCTATATCCATTAAGTCCAGGTCCTCCAGTTTGGCCCTGGTCTGCAGCCCTGTTGCAGGGTCCCAGCCCCGAATCTCGTAAAATTCATCCTTCATTCTCTCAAAACCATCCCGCTTAAGGACCATACCTTTTCGGGAAAAAATTTCACCGTCTTTTCCAGGAACCAGGCATTCGGGATTACCATAGTCGCCCCTCAACGGGACAGTAAAGTTGAATTCGCCTAATGAGTCGTTTTCCCTCCCTTTTTTCCCTTCCCGCGCCAGGATGACCCTTTGCAGATTAAACGCGCGTTCTCCGATCCGGTATAGCTCTTTCTCGTCGATGTCCATACCGGTTACGGCCGCGCAGACCTGGCTGTCCAGGGCGGGATCGCCTACATGGTCCTCGCTGACGGGGCTATGGAGCATCGGCCATGAAAAATCACATAAAATAAGGCATTCCTCCGCGTATTCCCGGTCTTGAATCCTGGCGGCGGTCTTGGCCTTGCCGTCGTAAGTTGAGAAATCGACCGCGATCTCGTCTCCGAAGAATTTCCTGGCGATGGCCCGTACAACATCCGAGGTCATATAGGTGTCCCTTATCCCTCTGGCCTGGGCGGTCCACTGAAGGACCAGACGGCTTACCTCATGAAGCTGGTGGATGGGCATCCTGGGTTCCATGGCGTAAAAGATACCGGTAGTGATATAGAGCCGAGGCTCGTAGACGTTATTCTCCCCCGAGCTTACCATGTAGTCGGTGATCAGCTTTTCCGAACCGCGTCCAACGCTTTCAGCCGCCTTGAGGGTTCCTTCAGCCAGGATATCACCAAAACCCTCCCTCAATGATATTTTCCGCAGTAGGGTTTCCACGAACTCAATACTACCCAGCCTCGAAAGGGGCAATCCGGTTGCTTCTTCAGTGAGGATACCCGTTTTATGGCACCGGCTCAGCCACATGATCATGGTCTCGACACACCGGGTATCAAGGCCGTAGTCGTCACACAGCTTGTTGGCCTTAAAGGGAACCTCATTGACTTCTCCGTAATAACGCTGTGCTCTTATCTCGTACCAGTAGGCTGACTGGCAGACGTACTTACCGGTCTGTCCATCGGCTGCCTGATACGCTGCTCTGGAACATCCGCCAATGCATCCAAAACACGCCTCTTTTTTCATCCGCTCATCGGGTAGAAAAGTCGGCCAGGTTGACCGCTCGACCCTGAATTCCCTTAACCGGCTTCTGAGTGAGTGAATCTTGTCCTTATCCGCCACCGTAACACCACCGGTTCCTCTTACCGCGATAGCCTTCAGGTTTTTCGAACCCATCACCGAGCCCAATCCGTTTGACCCGCTCGAGTCGAGGTCCGACAGTAAGGTAGAAAACACGACCTTGTTTTCACCGGCCGCTCCCACGGCCGCCACACTGAAACCACTCCCGAGATCATTTTTTAATTCCTCGCGGGTGGTGATCGCGCCTTTTCCCATCAACTGGGAAGCTTCCTTCAACTCCAGCTTGTCATCATCAATCAGCAGGTAACATAACTGGTCTGCTTTTCCATGGATGATGAGACCGTCATAGCCCGCGAACTTTAACCGGGCCCCCAGGTGACCACCTAGATTGCAATAGGAAAATTGGTTGTGGACGGGCGATTTGCCGGTTACCTGCCACCGGGAGCCGGAAAGGCCGGGCAGACCGCACACAGGACCGGTGGTAATAACCAGCCTATTCTCAGGGTCAAACGCGCTGACGTGTTCCGGAACCTCATCCCAGTGAATTTTGAGCGCCACGCCCCGACCTCCCAGAAAACGATCGGTATACACCTCCGAGGAGGTTGTACTGATTTCTCCGGAGGAGAGATTTACCCTCAGTATTTTTCCGGTATAACCTGCTGTCTGAGACATCGTCATTCTCCTCGTTTGGTTTTGATTAGAGTGTTTGTAAAAAACGTTCCGATTATAAAGCAAAAGATGGAAAATGAACCATACCGTATGGGGAAGAGCTGGACGCGGTAAACACCAAAACTGCAAATGCAATTGATCCAGGTTTAACGCGAGTCGGCCCCAATAACTTATTATACAATGTCTCGCTGTGTCAACGGAAGAGATACACGGATCTGGAAAACCTTCGAGTGATTACTGGATACGACAGGGCCGGGTGAATCAATAAGCCGTTTGACACGGGAAAGTTCAAAGGGGTAGTATGGCTCGGTTGAGAGTAAATGGGCTTAAACTGGTTTTAAACGTTTTCAGATTTTGAAGAACGCGGAAGAATTTGTGTTGATCGCCGATTGACCGCGCGAATGAAGTAAAAACAGCGGTTTTGGCCAGAAGGTAGAGACGATTGCTCTACTGTCTGGAACGAAGGGTGAACAAATATTTATACACCGCGGATGGCTGGATGACGAGACTCGTCTGTGCCGGGCGCTGAATGGGTAGCGCTGCGCCGCCGGAAATCTCGGGATGTAAAT
>JAZGHI010000002.1:0-4698 GCA_036480955.1 Candidatus Adiutricales bacterium | reverse complement strand
TGATTCACCATTTCCTTAGAGATCCTTCGAGTTCGAGAAAGGTCTTTGACCTATTTCGCCAGCTTATTATTTCCGGTGCCGCCAAAAAACCAGGCGAAGGGAGGTTAACCAGTAAAACTCATCAACCGGGGAGACTAGGCCGGCTCTTTATATAACCGACCCCGATAAAGCCTCTCATCCCTTTCGAGTCTGTATTCACTGAGACTTTGTTCCATTTTGTCCAGTTCGGAAAAAAACTCCAGCAGGTCCGCGTCACCGAAAAGCTCGTTATCCGGCGATTGTTTTCTGAGTTCGGCCGTTTTTTTTCCGATCTTGAGGTAGGATTTCCCCTTCTTGCGTTCAATAGATCTGATATTATAGGTTAAAGTAACACCTCTGGTCGGCAGTTTGAGCCAACTGCAGCCGTTTACGAGGTTATCTACAAAAATATCCCCGATATGCTCAACTTTGTACCGCAAATTTTTCTCCACGGGTTCCTCCTTCATCTTATTGATAATTGCCTTTATCCCCAAGTTAGTTAGTTTTGCACAATCCCATGTCGCACCAGTTCCATCTTAGCCGTATTCAATTACCGGCTGACCGGGTTTATTCCGGAGATGAAGCGCTGGGGCTCTTCAATTCGTCCCAATATTCATCCGGCATGTCCTTGCAGAGCATCAAGGCTCCGTTGGCCCCGGCATATAAAGGTTCCTCAACCTGACTGACTTTGCCGTAGCCGAGGGCGTCTTTCATATAATTTTCTATCTCTCGTTTCAGGCCGATAATCTGACTTCCTCCCCCGGCCAGAATCACATTCTGTTTCAAGCCGTTCTGAAACTCCGGGTCAAATGAAGCGATCAGGGATTGGATGCCTTCCACGATGTCGGGCACGATGGTCCGGCACGCGGACCGCAGTTCATTAGTCAGATCGAAACTGGTGGGTTTGCCCTCAACCGGAAGGTCAACGATGATACTCTCTCCCTCAACTGAGACAAAGGCATTCTCCTCTTTGACCTTTTTTATCATGGATAAGGTGAAATTGGCCTCTTGATTCTTTTCCATAATAAGGTCCAGGAAAACTTTATCAATGTGCTCGCCCGCCTGGTAAGTGGTCGTCTGATCATCTTCCGAGGGAATCGTCCCATGCATCCGGCACATATCCACCGTGCCCGCGCCGATGTCCACTATCAGGACTTCGGACAGCAGGTTAAGGCCATAAGCGACCGCAAATGGTTCGGAGACTATCATTACATCTAAAATAAGGCTGTTGCATATCTCGAGCAAGGCCTTTTTATTCTTTGTGCTGGCCATGGCCGGTGCGCCGATTACGGCCCTGATAATTAACTCTTCTTTTTCATCGACCGTTACCAGATTGATGAGATGTTTCAACAAGTCTTTGGCTACGTTCTTGGACTGGTTGTATTCATCGGGCTGCTTTTCCGGGGAGTTGGAATATTTCAGAATCCCTCTTTCAAATGGACTATGAAGGTCCACGGCCAGCCTGTTGGTTAAGGCCTTGTCTCCAAAGACGGCCTGGCCACCAAGCAATTTTTGGGATATTGCGTCCTTCGGGTAACCGACATAGCTCGGGAGGAAAGTTCTCGCCCCATTATCCGCCGCAATTACAGTACGCGAAGTCCCAAAATCAATACCTAAATTCAGTATTTTAGCATTCGGCATAGAAAAATCCCCCAGACTGTTTTTTTGAAACCCTAATATTTTTTTATCTCACTCATCAATAACTTATTCTCTTCAACTATGGCCATCAAAATTGCCCTTTTATCCTCACCGATCTCTCTTCGATCCGCTTCCGAGACCGCTCCTACCCGTGTCCAGACGCGATATCGTTCCAGGGTATCCATTCGATCTTCAATATTGGCCACCCGCAGGTCAATATTTTTCCTCCAGGCCGGATTAAACCTTCCACCCTTCCATTTCAAAACCGCGCCGACTTTATGGCCGGTATAGATAAACGGGGTAGAAACGGCGCGCCCTGTTTGTATGGATGCCTTGACCGTGCATACCTTGACCGTGGACCCGCCGCGTTTGGCCAGGCTGTAGGAGGTCAGGCCGGCGTATTCAATGGTGGCCAAGGAATATTTTCCAGTCTCCTCAGCCGTGGCCTTGCCCCGTTTCAGATAGCTGGAAGACAGCAAGCCCGCGTACTCAAGCACGGCCATGGAGTAATTCCCGGCGGTAGTAACCGCGTTTAATTCTTTCGGCATAATTCTCATAATTCCATCACTTTATTTATAAAATTGAAAGGTTACCGGAAAAAGAACGGCCTCTTTTTTCAGCTTCAATGTCATCTGGTCAGCCCTGGTTTTTTTATTCAAATACACCCGCCCCGCAATGCCATAATCTTAATATATCCGAGATAAGGCATCCATATTTCATCCTGAGTTCTTGAATGTGATCCATGCAGCGGATTTTGTAGGAAGTCATGATCAGGACCAAACTGGGTTATGAAAATTAATTGGCGGAGATAAATACTATTCATGTATATCATAATATTTTTTCCCGGTAAACATCAATTACGACTATCGGCGGCCTTTTTTCTTTTTTCTCGGGCATAAAATTTAATGGTTGACTTTCGGCTCGGAGGCAAGTATCCACATAAAGCTTCGGAGCCACGGGCGGAAAGACCAGGATAACCGGCTCATGCCGAGAATTTTTTCGAATAAACACTTTTCTAATGCCTTATTATATTAGCGATGACTGTATCGGGTGCGGAGCTTGCTCCAAAAAGTGCCCCGAGAACGCCATTTTCGGTGAAATCAAAGTCCGCTTCGAAATCGACCCCCATCTATGCCAGGAATGCGGCGACTGCTTTCAGACCTGCGGTCAGGGAGCGGTTGCGGATCCACTGGGAAGACGGTCCCCCGTAAAACGCGGGAAAAAGGCGCTTAAAGCCTACATCGATCCCGGCATATGCGCAGGCTGCAGGACCTGCTTTCTCAACTGTCCCCAGGAGGCCGTCTACGTGATTAAAAAAGGAATTTTCAGTTCCGTGTATTGTCAAGTCGACACCGAGTTATGCGCGGGCTGCGGTATATGCGTCAGCCATTGTATCACCAACGCCGTCAGCCTGGATTGATTATTGCCTGGCTTCCAGCACCTTATAATAATACCCGCAGCCGGGACAGTGGCTGATCGTTACCTGAGCGGTGAGTATGTAAATTCCCGCCATCAGCATGGGGACCCCAACCAATACTCCTAAAAAAAACAGGGAGCAAAAAAGACCGCCGGCTATAAGCGCTATCGAACCTTTCCCTGGATATTTCTTGGTTCTCACCACTTCCATGGGAGTTTTACAATGCCGGCATTCTACTGAGCCTAAATCCATCTCTTCCTGGCTCATCATCAGACACTGTCGTCTTCCATTTTTTTCCTTTTTTTCTTATATTTATTCATCCCCAGCGAGAGCCCCATAGCGCCGCCGACCACACCCGCTATCTTGGTAACAACCCCGGCTACTATAATTTCGGCCGCGCTAGCGGCCACGCCTATGGCGGCCACTCCCGCCAACAGACCTATACCGCCCCCAATAAGGACTTTACCGCCGACCTGGGCCACGTCGGACAGCTCTATGGATTTGGATCCATTGGCTGGTTCGATCCCCATATCTCCCGGTCTGCTCAGGTTTGATCTCTCCTCAGCTTTCGTCTCCCTTATGGACTGTTTTGCCTCTTCGTAACTCTTTGAATCAGGTTCCATGTTTTTTAGCTCCCTTTTTAAGTAAGAGGCATTACCAAAGGCCTTTTCCTCTTGACCTTATCAGGCTTCTTTTTCCCCTGCCTCTTTTTACGAGTCACACTAATGGCCGCTCCGGCCGCCCCGGCCCCGGCGCTCAGCTTCAACGCAAGGACCAACTCGATGGCAGCCTTTATTCCTAAAACCGGCGCCGCGGCCGCGCCAAAAGCAACGGCCATTACTCCCGCCCCGGCCCCAAGAGCCGCGGTCTTGCCCATCTTCCAGGCTGAACTTAAAGGACGATCGTCCTCGACCAGATCCTCAAGGGCTTGCATGTGATGAAGACGACAAACTTCGGGACTATAGCCCCTCACCTCACACGTTTCACAAGCTGTCTCTGTATTCATAATAATATCCCTCTTATACAGAAAACCGGCTAGTACCCGTCTTCCCCTATAGGGCTGAGATTGATCAGCACTCTTTCCAAGTCCCGAATTTTACTAAGCAGCGCTTCCTTGACCCTCAGGGCGATGCTCTGGCCGTCCTGGACACTGCATTTGGAATCCACCAGAATATCCAACTCGGCCCAGACTTTATGGCCGACAAGTCTCGTCTTAAGACCGGAAACACCTTTTACTTCTTCTATTTCCTCGACGATCGCTTCTATTTCCTCACCGTAGATATAATTGGCCGAGGAATCCATCAGGGCCTTTACCGAATCCTTCAAAATACCAATACTGACCTTGATAATTACAGCCACCACGAAAAGCGCGGCCACCGGGTCCATGTGGCTTAAGCCCATTTTCGACCCGAGGACTCCAATGATAACGGCCAGGGAAGAAAAGCAATCCGCCCTGTTGGCCCAGGCCGCGGCCATGACGGTCTGGCTGTTGGTGTGAGTGCCCACACAACGCATGTATCGAAAAAGTAATTCATTGATCCCGATAGAAATCAGGGCCATCAGCAAGGCGGTGTAGCGGGGGGAGGACTGAGGTTCATGGAGAAGGTGCCTTATTGATACGACGA
>JAZGHI010000001.1:0-4112 GCA_036480955.1 Candidatus Adiutricales bacterium | reverse complement strand
TTCTTCTCCAATTTAGTTGGAGAACAGGGTTCGAGGATTCAAGGGGTCAAGGGTCCAAGCGTTTGTTCAAGCGTTTGTACACCAACGATTTTATCAGCGCTTTGAGCATCCTTTCAACTTCCTCTGTATCATCCTTGAGAGCCTTTAAATTTTTTTATTTACATAATTTAAATCACCGGAAAGCAGTAGACAAAGTTTCATCTCAGGACGGGTCCTCATTGTCTTTTGATTCGGGACGGAAAAACCTGGCCAAGGCTGAAAAAGGCTGCATCAGGACCCATCCGAGCAGACGCCAGCTAAAGGAGGCTAAAATCAACGATCCTATTTCATCCCGCTCGATAAATGTTTCAGCCTCCCAGACCCCCATCTTCCCGACCATGACCACGGTCGTACCCCGGATTTCCACTTGCTCTATATTAATCTCAAACTCCCCGGCCCCGCTTACCACTTTCATTTAATTTAAATCTCCCTGGGTACTCTTGGCGTACTTCATCATTTGCATAATTGACTATTCCGAATGCCAGATCTGCATGTGTTTGCGCTGTGCATCGGTGTAAGCGCCTTCCAGATAGAATTTGTCATAAAATTCCAGGTCCAGATGATGCGCCTGCACCCAGCATCCAGGAGTGGATATGGCGTCCGTGTGTGACGGGAAACGTCCGAACGTATCGTAAACATAGTTACAGATATCTTTAACGCACTGTATCAGTTCATCACTATGGCGGGGCACATTGGTTACAACTTCGCGATGATCCTTAAAAGCGCTGGCCGAGGCGCCCTCAGCCGTGGTTTTATCAGGATCGTATATGCCGCCGGAGGCGAATTTCACATCTACCACCGCGTCAACCGCCGCGTCCATGTTCGGATAGTAAGGCGGACAGTACGCCTCCAGAATACCTTCCAGTCCCACGGGTGTGGGCATGCCCTTGAGAGAACCGCTTGTGCCGGTAACAAAATGGAAGCCGAGTCCTTTGGCCACCGGAGTACCGCCAAGCAAGATCGGAGCCGCCGCATGGCCGTGCACCCAACCACCAAGCCCCATGGCTTGAATGGCTAAAAGCAGGTTCTGGATCATGAAGCCGGCTTCTATCTGGGAAGCGTTTCCGAGATAGCTGAGCGGGGCGGCCCGCTTAGCGTCCAGGAGTCCTTCTTTGATCCACCGCTCACACCCCGCGGGCCGATTCCCGTTTTCCTGGTCAATTACAGTCATTCCGCCTTCAGGGACACCGCAGACCAGCAGTAACAAATTAATCATCTCAAAGGTGTTGTCCGCGATGGGTAGAAACATGGTTGAGCCGGGAACATCGGAGATTGGAATGTTAAACGGAAGCATGGTGGGAGCAGTGTGTGGATATTGAGGCCGGCCATCGAAAAGCTTTACGGCATTATCCTTTTGAAATTGAATGACTCTTTCTCGATCGTCAAGGCTCTGGTATTCCAGCATACGGCTCGCCAATACATCATGGAGTTTCATGACATAGGTGCCTTCGTCGTTCCAATAAAAGAGTTCCGTGTCGTGGGACGCGCAGGGACTGGCCCAGGTGCGGCCTGTAAACTGGATCATGGTGTTGCCGCAGGCATCCCGGCCTTGCTCGTCTCCAAACGGCAGGTCGGCCAGATTGAAGCCGCTGATACCTGTCGTGGCCTGAACCAGCATCGCTTCCTCCAACTCGGTCAGCGGTATGGGGGCTCGTGTAGCTTTATATTGGGTAGGACCGCCGGGGATATCAGTCCCCATGGCTATTCGCCGGGACCTTCTATTAAAAATTGCATCCATAAGCGGGTAGCGCCAGGCCTCGTCGAAACCTTCCGGCATTTCCGTGGCCGTTTTCGGATCTGTCTTTTCCATTTTTACATTCCTCCTTATTTTTAGTTAAAGTCAGAGCGGGATTAAAATTATTATCCCCCATAATAAGAAAATAACACCCGCCTCTAATTGCACACCAACTTCAGGTTTCGGGTTGTTATCCCTTATATTCTAGAAAACCCTGTTTTAATTGAGAGCAAATATATGGGCCAGCCGGCTAGCCGCCTTAAACTAATAATCGGCCGCAGTTCAGCAAATATTTTTGTGTCCAAATATTTCTTATTTGGACGAGAATGAATTCGATAATTCGATAAATAAAGTGAATTTAAGAGTGTCTGTACTATGACTATGCTAACGTAACATTGAAGTACGAGTCAAGAAAAAAGTTGAAACCTCCCCGGTACTCCTCTCCACGCGCGTGAGTCGTCCTTACTAAGTCCCGGTTTTTTTTTGGACACCTTAAAGGCGGCCGCGGCCGTGATTATTGTCCAATTTCCCTGAAATCGCTGGGCACGTGAATCCTGGGCCGATTGGCCTTTTTTATACCCAGGGCGTCGTCACCTATCAGAAGACGCATAATGTTGGCCGTTCCTTCGCCGACCTGATAGAGTTTGGCGTCACGGTAATACTTTTCCACCGGCAGTTCCAGAGAGTAACCCATACCGCCATGAACTTCCATGGCCATGCCGGAGCATTTGGCCGCGGTCTCACCCGCGAAATACTTGGCAATGGCGATTTCCCTGGTAAACGGCCGGTCCTGATCGTTCAGCCACGCGCCCCGGCGTACCAGGAACCGGGAGGCTTCGATCAAAGCGACCATTTCAGCGATAGTAGCCTTGATCAGTTGGTACTCGCTGATAGGCCGGCCGAACTGAACCCGGCTGTTGGCATACTGAATGGAAGCGTCAAGGCAGGCCTGGGATAATCCCACGGCTCCGCTGCCTACACTTATCCGGCCCCGGTCAAGCGCGGTCATGGCTACCTTGAATCCCTCGCCCCATTCGCCCAGAAGGTTTTCCTTGGGCGCCCGGACATTATCCAAAAATATTTCAGCGATTGGTGATGACTTATCACCCAGTTTCGGGGTTTCACGCGTCTGCCAGCCCGGTTGATCCGTCTCAACCACCACGGCGCACAGCCCCCTGTGTTTCAGGCCCTGGTCGAAGGTGGCGTAGACCACCGCGATTTCAGCCAGGTTGCCGTTGGAAATCCAGGTCTTGTTGCCGTTGAGAAGAAGACTGTCTCCCTCATCCGTGATCCGGGTCTCGATGGAGGCGATATCCGAGCCCGCGTTCGGTTCCGAGAAACAGGTGCAGCCGATTTTTCGGCCAAGGACCAGGTCCTTTACATACTTCTCCCTGACCGCTTCGCCGCCCCATTCCATCATGGTATACGGCACCGTCATACCCTGGAGATTAAAGAGGGCCCGTAATCCCGAGTCTGCCCGTGAAATTTCTTCGCAGACAACAGAGTGGGCCAAAAAGCCCATGTCAGTGCCCCCGAAACCTGGAGGAAAGGCGCATCCAAAAAAACCCAGGTCCCCCATTTTCTCCACCAGATCCCGCTTGAATCCCTCTTCCTTTAGGCGCGGCAGAATCTCCCGTTCCGAGAACCTGCGGGCTGTTTCCAGTATGGCCTTCTGGTCGTTGTTCAAATCAAAATTCATATTCGCCGCCTTTCCTTAATAAATGTTAACGGTAACACCGCTTATATTGAATCAGGTATGGAATCAAGCAGCCTTCGCGCGTTTCCGTCGAGGAGGGCTGATACGTCTTCCTCACTGAAGCGCTGGCTTGCCGGGGCGTGGTCGGGCAGGCCCCGTATTATCTCGATCCATTCCTTACTGGACACCTCGCTTTCCAGAATCGGCGCGTCCGTGCCGAACATGACCCGGTCGCGGCCGAATTCGTCCAGGAACTTTCTTAAGATATAACAGAATTGATCATATCTCTGCCTGGCGATAGTCTGCCAGGCGCAGAAATCGCACATCACGTTCTCCCTGACCTTCCCCAGGGCCACCAGGTCTCTCCAGAACTCAAAACCCAAGTGGGCCACGACGACGGTAAGGTCCGGGAAATCGACAAGCACCCTCAGAAGCAAGGCGACGTGGGCATTGCCCTGATTATAGTAAGGTGGATTCTCCGGCCCCATATGGAAGTAGACCGGAATCTTCCAGGCGGAAGCCCTTTCATAAAACGGGTAGCATTCTCGGTCGGCAGGAAGAAATCCAGTGGTCGGGTACAATTTTATCCCTTTCGCGCCCCACTCGGTGACGCATTTCTCCAGCAGGTCTACGGCGTTTTTT